>WHTQ01000136.1 GCA_009377645.1 Micromonosporaceae bacterium
ACCGCTGGGAGTGCTCGGCCGGGCCGGAGATGATCAACGGGGTCCGGGCCTCGTCGATCAGGATCGAGTCCGCCTCGTCCACGATCACGAAGCTGTGGCCGCGCTGGACCAGCTGGTCGGCGGACATCGCCATGTTGTCGCGCAGGTAGTCGAAGCCGAACTCGTTGTTGGTCCCGTGGGTGATGTCACACTCGTACGCCGCCCCGTGCTCGGCCGAGGTCTGGCCGGGCAGGATCACCCCCACCGTCAGCCCCAGGAACCGGTGGATCCGCCCCATCCACTCGGCGTCCCGCTGGGCCAGGTAGTCGTTGACCGTGACGATGTGCACCCCGGTGCCGGCCAGCGCGTTCAGGTACGCCGGCAGGACCGAGGTCAGGGTCTTGCCCTCGCCGGTCTTCATCTCGGCGATGTTGCCGTAGTGCAGCGCCGCCCCACCCATCAGCTGCACGTCGAACGGGCGCTGGCCGAGCACCCGCCGGGCCGCCTCCCGGACCGTCGCGAACGCCTCCGGGAGCAGGTCGTCGAGGGTCTCCCCGTCGGCCAGGCGCTCCCGGAACAGGTCGGTCAGCGCCCGCAGCTCGGCGTCGCTGCGCTCGGTGTAGTCCGCCTCGATCGAGGTGATGGCGTCGGCGACCCGCTTCAGCCGGCGGACCTGCCGTCCCTCACCGGCGTTGAGGATCTTCTCCAGAATGGGCACGGGTTCTCAGCACTCCCCTAGACAGTCTGAGCACCATCGTAGGCGGAGAAACCGACGATCGGCACCCCGGCGTGGGGCCGCTCGGCAGCCACTACCCGGTGCCGGCCCGCTCAGCGAGACTGATCACACCGTAGTCGTACGCGTGGCGTCGGTAGACCACGCTCGGCCGGCCCGACTCCTTGTCCTGGAACAGGTAGAAATCGTGCCCGAGCAGCTCCATCTGGAACAGCGCGTCGTCGACCGTGATCGGGTCGCCGGAGTGCTCCTTCTCCCGGGCGACGTGCCACGGCTGGTCGTCGCCGACCGGCTCCGGCTCCAGCACCAGCTGCTCCGGCAGCGCCTGCTCGGGCAGCGATGCCCGCTGCACCGCCGGCTCCGCCGGCAGGTCGGTCGGCAGGTTCGCGGTCGCCGCCGCGACCGAGATCGGCGCCCGCCGGCGGCGGTGTACCCGGCGCCGATCGGCGGCCCGGCGCAGCCGGGTGTTCAGCTTGTTGATCGCCTCGTCCAGCGCGGAGTAGAAGTCGCGGGCGCCCGCCTCGGCGCGCACCACCGGCCCGCGTGACCGGCAGGTTATCTCCACCCGCTGGCAGTGGTCCTGCTGCCGTGGGTTGCGCTCGTGCAGCAGCTCGACCTCGACTCTGATGATCTTCCGGTCGAGCCGGACGGCCTTGTCCAGCTTCTCCGCCACATGCTCCCGGTAGTGGTCTGGCACCTCGACGTTACGGCCCTTGACGACGATATCCACGCCTGACCTCCCCCATGATCACCTAACGACACCCCGCCGGCCGGCGACGCCGACCCGGCGATCGGGGTTACGGCTAGAAGATGACGCTAACCCCTGCCGTGACGCCGCGTCACCCTCTGTTCAGATGACCGTCTTCCCGGGTCCGGCCAGTCTGGTACCAACCACCCTAGAGAGCCACTAACCGCCCCCACCAGAGCCGTCACCCACCAGAGGTACGAGGTCCCGTCGATACAAACTGGTGTACGATGGCGGCGTGAACGAGGTACGACGGACGCCCGCCCTCTCGGAGCTTGCCAGACCCGGCCGGCGCGCCCGGGTCGCCCGCACGATGGCCGACTTTGACGCGTGGCTGGCCAAGCAGGGCGACGCTGCATGACCACCCCGCCCGACCCGTTCCAGATCCAGGTCGCCGCTCCCTACGGCCTCGCCCCGGCGGGAGTGGCCGAGCTCCGGGGGCGGTTCGCGGACTGGGGTCGGTAGCCGCACGCTATCGCGGTGGATGGGTCCGCCGGGTGGCCGCGAGCACCGCGGCACCGGCGACCGGCACGCCGGCCGCGGCCAGCCGGTCCGCCGCGGCGGCCAGGGTTGCCCCGGTGGTGATCACGTCATCGAGCAGGATCACCGGCTCACCGGTCCGGGCCACCCGCTGCCGCAGCCCGGCCGTACGCAGCGGCCGCGGGCGCAGGGCCGCGGCCGCCTCGGCGGCCCGCTCGGCGATGTCCAGGCCGGCCGAGTCCCGGCGGGGCCGCGCCCGCAGCGCCCCGGCCACCACCACCGGCCGCCCGGCCGCCCGCAGCCGGGCGGCGGCCGGCCGCGCCAGCCGCCGCAGGTGATCACCGTGCCGAGCCCGGGCCGCCGCCGGGGTGTCCGGCACCGGCACCAGCACCGCCGGGCCGGTGACCAGGCTGGCCACCACCTCGGCGAGCAGCCGGCCCAGCGGCCGCGCCAGCCGGTGCGCACCCCGGTCCTTGTAGCCGAGCACCAGCTCCCGCAGCACCCCGTGGTAGTCACCCAGCGCCGCGCACGGCGGCAGCCCGGGCGGGGCCGGGTCCGGGCGGGTCGGGTGCGGGCGCAGCCCGGTCACCTGCTCCCGGCAGTCCCCACACATCCCGTACCGCAGTGGCAGCCCGGCCGCCCCGCCGCAGCCGGTGCAGCCACCAGGCAGCACCAGGTCGGCCAGACCGGCCAGCAATGGGGGCAGCCGCCCCCCTCCAGCACCGGGCACCGTCAGTCCAGGAAGAACGGCGCGCGCGGCTCGCCAGGCTCGGCATCGGCCGGTACGCCGTACAGGTCCCCGGCTTCGATCAGCGCCGGCAGGATCCCGTGCGCGTAGACGTACGCCCGGTTCTCGGCCTCGTACATGATCTTCCCACGGGCAGACTGGCCGGTCGGGTCGCCCGGGTAGGCCGTGAAGCTGTCGACGCTGACCGGCGCGCCCGGCTCGCCGTTCGGCAGCGGCCGCTCCAGCGCGCCGTCCACGGTGATCTCGTACAGCAGGCTGCGGCCGGTCTCATCGCCCACGAACGCCAGCCAGTTCTCCTGGAGGAACCCGACCCCTTCCAGGTCGCCGGCGGTGGTCGGCAGCACCCGCGGCTCGTTCATGCTGAACGAGCCCGCTCGCCACACCAGCGACGCCACGTACAGCCGGCCACTGGCCACCAGCGCGACCCGGCGGGCGTCCGGAGCGGCGGCCACCGCCTGGATCCCGGTCAGCCCCCCCGGCACCCGGACCCTGGACACCGTGGCGGTCTCGTCGAACCGGTACAGCTGCCCGTCGGCCACCACCAGCCCGACCGTGCCGCCAGCCAGCCAGGCCGGGCGGCTCATCCGGTCGGCGACCAGGTCGGACTCGGTCAGCCCGGCCGCCCGGGCCACCGACAGCCGCAACCGCTCCTCCGGCTCGGCCCGCACCAGCGCGGCGAACCGGCGGTCCCGGCTCAGGGCGGCGCTGTGGATCTCCTCGTTCAGCCCCCCGGCCAACGCCGGCAGGTCCTGCTCTTGGTCGGGCCGCAGCTGCCGGACCACCCCGTCAAGCACGGCGAACCGGAGCGGATCCGGGCCGGCGGCGGGGTTCAGGGCCAGGTAGTCCCCGTCCAGCACCCGCTCCGCACCGTCGACCACCAGCACCAGGGTCCGGTTGCCGGACAGGTCCGGGCGCAGCGTCCACCACAGCTGAGCGTCCAGCCGGCGGCCGTCGACCTCGCCGGACGCGGAGGTGAGCGGGACCTCCAGCCGATCCGCACTCCACACCACGTTGCCGGCCAGCGTCACGTCGTCCGGCAGTCCGACCAGCGCACCGGGCAGCCATGCGGCGGGGCCATCCCCCAGCCACTTCATGACGGTCTGGGCACGCTGCCGCACCGGCAGGGCGCTGGGTAGCCAGCGCAGGTCCGGCACCAGCATCTCCCCCTCCGTGCCCCAGTAGTAGACCGGACGGGGAAGCAGGTACGTCCCCAGCGCGCTGGTCGACAAGATGATCTCGTCCGGTGGGTCGACCAGTTGGAACCGCTGCTCGACCCGGGAAGCCACGTCCGCATCGCCGGGCATGTCGGCCACCGGTACCACCTTGAACTCGAGCGTGCGCGGCTGCGTCACATCCCGCGGCTCGATCGTGCCGTCCTCGGTGAGCACCCCGATCTCGTGGACCGGCACCTGCACCCGCACCTGCTGGCCGGGGGTGGACACGCTCTCATCCGCGCGCACCACCAGGATCTGCGGGTCCGGCTGCCAGGTGCCCCGGTCGTCCTGGTGAACGAACTCGCGCAGCACCTCCACCGGGTCCTCCGGGTTGGCGGCTGCCGCCTGCAGGAAGTTGTCGACCAGCTCCACCTCGCTGTCGGCCTGGTCCGGTCCGGGCGGCAGGACCGGGTTTTCGCTGGTCTGCGGTGAGTCGATCTCCGGCAGCGGCCCGTCCACCCGCACGCTGGTGCCGGGCGGGATTCCGCAGCCGGTGAGCCCGGCACCGGTCAGCACCGCCAGTGCGGTGGCGGCCACCGCCCAGCCGCCGGGGCTGCGTCGCATGCGCCGACCCGACCTCCGGCCGCTCATCCGCCCGCTCCCAGGCCGGACCGCTGCCCGACTCCGGCACCGGTCCGCTCCGCGGCCGGAGGGCCGGGATCGGCCGCGCCCGCGGGACCCGGATCAGGCGAGACCGCGCTGGTCGGGGCCGCACCAGCCGCCGGGGCGGTATCAGCCGGGACCGGGTCGGCGTCGCCGGGGACCAGCGGCAGCGGAGACGAGACCAGCCGGTCACCGGCCCGCAACGGCAGCGTGAGCCGGAACTGGCACCCCCGCCCGGGAGCACCCCACGCCTGCAGCCAGCCACCGTGCAGCCGGGCGTCCTCGACGCTGATCGACAGCCCCAGCCCGGTGCCGCCGCTCTGCCGCGCCCGGGACGGGTCCGCCCGCCAGAACCGGCTGAACACCAGCTCCCGGTCGTCCGGACGCATCCCCACCCCGTGGTCCCGGACGGTGACCGCAGCGGCGGTTACGCCGGCGGCAAGAGTCACCACGACCGGCCGGCCCTCGCCGTACTCGATCGCGTTCTCCACCAGGTTGCGCAGGATCCGGTCCACCCGGCGCGGGTCCACCTCGGCGATCACCGCGGTCGCCGGCAAGCTGACCTGGACCTCCGTGCCGGCCCGGGCACCGATCGCCGAGAGCCGATCAACCGCCTGCCGCACCACCGGCACCAGGTCGGTCAGCTCGCTGTCCAGCGCGGCGAAGCCGGCGTCGAACCGGCTGATCTCCAGCAGGTCGGTCAGCAGCGCCTCGAACCGGTCCAGCTCGTGCTGCAGCAGCTCGGCGCTGCGGCCGACCTCCGGCGGGTAGGAGCCGCGTTCGTTGAAGATCAGATCGGCCGCCATCCGGACCGTGGTCAGCGGGGTCCGCAGCTCGTGCGAGACGTCCGAGGTGAACCGGCGCTGCAGCCGGGACATCTCCTCCAGCCGGACGATCTGGCGCTGCAGGCTCTCGGCCATCTGGTTGAACGAGGCGCCCAGCAGGGCAAGGTCATCCTCGCCCTGGACCACCATCCGCTGGTCGAGCAGCCCGGCAGACAGCCGCTGCGCGGTGCGCGCCGCCAGCCGTACCGGACGCACCACCAGCCGCGTAACCAGCCCGGTCACCACCGCCAGCAGCAGCACCAGCGCGGCCCCGGTGGCCAGCACCGTGCTCCGGATGTCGTTGGCCTGGCTGACCTCGCTGGTCAGCGGCACGAGATAGTAGAGCTGGAACGGCTGCGGCCCGCCCCAGCCGGGCGGCACCGGCGCTCCGTAGGCGAGGTAGGTCACCGCCTCCCCGCCCGGCTCCAGGGTGTCGGTGACGATCTGCCACGCCTTGTCGCCGTTGGCCACCGCCTCGACCAGGGCATCCGAGACCACGCCGGTGACCGGCTGCCCCCAGCTGGTCACCTCGTCCAGGCCGTCGGCCGGCGGCGGGACGATCGCCACCAGCCGCCGCCCGTCCGAGCGGCTGGCCACGATGCTCAGCATGGTGGCCGGCAGCCGGGCGTCCCCGGGCTGGAGGTGGATGCTCAGCTGGCCCCGCGCGTACTCGGCGCCGTTTTCCACCTCGTTCTCGACGTCGCCGTGCGCCCGGTCCAGCAGGTCCCGGGTGGTCAGCTCCACCACCAGGTAGCCGAACGCCCCGACCAGCAGGCCGGACACCAGCAGCGTGATGGTCATCATCCGCAGCTGCAGGGACCGCCGCCAGGCGCGCCGGACTGTCGCGCTCCCGCTGGCCAGCCGCTGCCCGACCGAACCCCGCGCCTGCCCGAGCAGCTGGCGCAAGGCCGCCGGGTCGAGCAGCGGCCGCACCCGGAGCAGACCAGCCCGTAGCGCCCGCGGGTCGTCGGGGCTGCGCGGGCGCTCGCCGGGGTCGGCAGGTGCCTGAGGGTCGGCCACAGTCCACCCAGTCTAGCCGTGCTGTCGAGCCCGGCCGCAGGTCAGCCGGTGCCGGCCTTGTAGCCCACCCCGCGTACGGTCAAGATGATCTCTGGCCGCTCCGGGTCCGGCTCGATCTTGGCGCGGAGCCGCTGGACGTGCACGTTCACCAGCCGGGTGTCGGCCGAGTGCCGGTAGCCCCAGACCTGCTCCAGCAGCACTTCCCGGGTGAAGACCTGCCGGGGCTTGCGAGCCAGTGCGATCAGCAGGTCGAACTCCAGCGGGGTGAGCCTGACCTCCTCCCCGTTGCGGCTCACGGTGTGCGCCGGCACGTCGATCGTGATCTGGTTGTGCATCGGCCCGATCACCAGCAGCTCCGGCGGCGCCTCCCCGCCACGGCGCAGCCGGGCCCGGATCCGGGCCACCAGCTCCTTCGGCTTGAACGGCTTGACCACGTAGTCGTCGGCGCCGGACTCCAGCCCCAGCACCACGTCCACCGTGTCGGTCTTCGCGGTCAGCATGACGATCGGGATGCCGGAGTCGGCTCGGATCTGGCGGGCGACGTCGATGCCGCTCATCCCCGGCAGCATCAGGTCCAGCAGCACGATGTCCGGCCGGTGCTCGTGGAAGGCGGCCAACGCCTGCTCGCCGTCGGCGACGAACAGCGGCTGGAACCCCTCGTTGCGCAGCACGATGCCGAGCATCTCGGCCAGTGCCGGGTCGTCGTCGACCACCAGTACGCGGGCTCTCACACGATCCAATATCGCATGGCGGCCCGGGCCGGTGGGGACCCAGTGGGCGCCACCCGGTCCGGCTGGTGGCCCACCCGTACCGCGCGAGGTACCGTTTCGGCGCGGCGATCGGTCGGTGCCGCCACTGCGAAGGAGCGAGGATGGCAGTCACGACCCAGCGGCGTACGGTCGGGCTCTCCACCCTCGTCCCCTACCTGCGCGACCACCTCAGGGCGCTGCTGGCGGTGGCGATGCTGTCCCTGCTCACCGCCGCCGGGACACTGGCGCAGCCGCTGCTGATCCGGCAGGTGCTGGACCGGATCGAAGCCGCCGAGCCGGTCGGGCCGCTGGTGGCGATGCTGATCGCCGTGCTGGTCGGGGTGGCGGTGGTCTACGGGCTGCGCAACTTCCTGCTCCAGCGCGCCGCCGAGGGGCTGGTGCTGTCCACCCGCCGCCGGCTGGCCGGTCACCTGCTGCGGTTGCCGATCATGGAGTACGACCAGCGCCGGACCGGCGACCTGCTGTCGCGGGTGGGCGCGGACACCACGCTGCTGCGGGCGGTGGTCACCTCCGGCCTGCTGGAGCTGGCCTCCGGGGTGGTGATCGTGGTCGGTGCCGCGGCGATGATGGTGCTGATCGACCCGCTGATGTTCGTCGTCACCCTCGGCTCGCTGGTCGGGCTGGTCGGCGGAGTCATGATCGCCCGGCGGGTGCGGGGAGTCTCCGAGCAGGCACAGGCCCGGATCGGGGAGATGACCTCGGCGGTCGAGCGCGCCATCAGCGGCGCCCGGACCATCCGGGCCGCCCGGGCCGAGCAGCGGGAGACCGCCGCGGTGGTCGGCAGCGCCCAGGCGGCGTACGCGGCCGGGGTGCGGATGGCCCGGTTGCAGGCGATGATCGGCCCGGCGGTGACCACCGTGATCCAGGGCGCGTTCCTGGCGGTGCTCGGGGTTGGCGGCGCCCGGGTGGCCACCGGGGCGCTGACCGTCGGTGACCTGGTCGCGTTCGTGATGTTCCTGTTCCTGCTGATGATGCCGATCGGCCAGGCGATGAACGCCTACACCCAGCTGCAGGCCGGGCTCGGGGCGCTGCAACGGATCGAGGACGTGCTGGCGGTGCCGACCGAGCAGGCGATCGATCCGCCGGCCACCGTGGTGGAGCCGGTGCCGGGGGCCCCCGCGGTGGAGTTCGAGCGGGTGAGCTTCGCCTACCCGAGCCCGCCCGAGCGGTCCGACGCCGGCGACTCCAGTGGCGCCGGCGACGCCAGTACCGCCAGCGGCGGCAGCGGCGAGCCGGTGCTGCGGGAGGTCAGCTTCTCGGTGCCGTACGGGACCCGGACCGCCCTGGTCGGCCCGTCCGGCGCCGGCAAGTCAACGCTGCTGGCGCTGGTGGAGCGGTTCTACGACGCCGGCGACGGGGCGGTCCGGGTGGCCGGGGTGGACGTGCGGGACCAGCCCCGCGAGATCCTGCGCGCCCAGCTCGGCTACGTCGAGCAGGAGGCGCCGGTGCTGGCCGGCACCATCCGCGAGAACCTGCTGCTCACCGCCCCGGACACCGATGAGGAGCGGCTGCTGGCGGTGCTGGCCGCGGTCAACCTGACCGAGATCGTCGAGCGCACCTCGGACGGCCTGGACGCGCCGGTCGGCGAGGGCGGAGTGCTGCTGTCCGGCGGCGAGCGGCAGCGGCTCGCGATCGCCCGGACCCTGCTCGCCGGGTCGCCGATCCTGCTGCTGGACGAGCCGACCAGCAACCTGGACGCCCGCAACGAGCACGCGCTGCGGCAGGCGATCGACGCCGCCTCGGCCGAGCGCACCCTGCTGATCGTCGCCCACCGGCTGTCCACCGTGGTGGACGCGGACCAGATCGTGGTGCTCGACCGCGGCCGGGTGATCGCCATCGGCAGCCACGCCGAGCTGGCCGACACCAACCCGCTCTACCGGGAGCTCGCCACCCACCAGCTGCTGGTCAGCTAGTGAACTAGGCTGCCGGCACCTCGATCAGCTGCCGCGCCTGTGCGTAGTGGCAGGCCGAGTCGTGACCCTGGCCGCGGTCCATCAGCGCCGGCACCTCCTCGATGCAGGCCTGCTGCTCCGCCTCGGACAGCTCGTCGG
>WHTQ01000129.1 GCA_009377645.1 Micromonosporaceae bacterium
CGCAAAATCGCCAGCTGGCCCCTCAAACGCGCCGCACACCGCATCCCAGACCGCCCAGCCGATCCAACCGTCACCATCATCGGCGCGACCAAAACCAACCGGGTCAAACGGACAACACGACCTTAAGTCACCGGTATTGCGTCTAGGGTGGGCCGGCGCAGCCCGAGGTCGGCGGCCACGATCCCGGCGTCGTCCAACCCCCGCGCCACCGCGGTCAGCGCGCCGACCCGGTCGGTCACCGGCACGCTGAGCCGGCGGGTTTCCGGGTCCAGGTCCGGCTCGGCGGCACCGACCCGGGCGGCGATCCGGGCGGCGTCCGCCAGCTGCGCCCGGTCCCGGACCACCACCTCGATCCGGTCCCCGCCGATCGTGGCCTTCAGCTCGTCCGGGGTTCCCTCGGCCACCACCCGGCCGGCGTCCACCACCGAGATCCGGTCGGCGAGCTGGTCCGCCTCCTCCAGGTGCTGGGTGGTGAGCAGCACCGTGCAGCCGCCGGCGACCAGCGACCGGACCGCGTCCCAGACCTGGTTGCGGCTGCGCGGATCCAGGGCGGCGGTCGGCTCGTCCAGGAACAGCACCTCCGGACGCAGGATCAGGCTGGCGGCCAGGTCGAGCCGGCGGCGCATCCCGCCGGAGTAGTCCCGCGCCGACCGGCCGGCCGCCCCGGCCAGCCCGAACCGGTCCAGCAGCTCGTCGGCCCGCCGCCGGGCCACCGCCGGCGGCAGGTGGAACAGCCGTCCGAACAGGACCAGGTTCTGCCGGCCGCTGAGCGTCTCGTCGACCGCCGCGTACTGTCCGGTCAGCGCGATCCGGGCGCGCACCTGCTCGGGCGCCGTGCGCACGTCCCACCCGGCCACCACCGCCCGGCCAGCGTCGAACCGCAGCAGCGTGGCGAGCGCCCGGACCGCGGTGGTCTTGCCGGCACCGTTCGGCCCCAGCAGCCCGTGCAGGGTGCCCGCCGGAACGGTCAGGTCCAGGCCGGCCAGGGCGGTGGTGGCGCCGTACCGCTTCTGTAGCCCCTCGGCCTCGATCGCGGGCGCGGGCCGGCTCATCGCAGGCTCCCCGACAGGACCGGCGCACTGGCCGGTGCGCCGGCGCGGGCCAGCCGGCCGGGCCACCAGAATCTCCGGCCGACGTGGACCGCCAGCGCCGGGATCAGCAGGCTCCGCACCAGGAACGTGTCCAGCAGCACGCCGACCGCCACGATGATCCCGATCTGCACCGACGGGGTCAGCGGCAGGACGCTGAGCGAGGCGAAGGTGGCGGCCAGCACCAGCCCGGCGCTGGTGATCACACCGCCGGTGACGGTGAGCGCGCGCAGCACACCGGGCCGGTGCCCGATCCGGTCGGTCTCCTCCCGCGCCCGGGTCACCAGGAAGATCGTGTAGTCGACCCCGAGCGCCACCAGGAAGATGAACGCCTGCAGCGGCAGCGCGTAGAACAGCCCCGGCAGCCCGGCCGCCTGGAAGATCAGGCCGGCGGCGCCGAGTGCGGCCAGGTACGAGAGCACCACGCTGGCCATCAGCAGCAGTGGCGCGACCAGCGCCCGCAGCAGCCCGACCAGCACCAGCAGCACCACCCCCAGGATCAGCGGCATCACCAGCCGGTTGTCCCGGTCGGCCACCCGCTCGGTGTCCAGGGCGATCGCGGTCTGGCCGCCCACCAGCGCGTCCGCACCGGGCACCGCGTGCACTGCCGCCCGCAGCCGCTGCACGGTGCCGGTGGCCAGGTCGCTGTCCGGCGGATCGGCCAGCACCGCGTCCACCCGCACCCACTGCCCGTCGGCCGACCGGACGACCGGGTCGGCGACCTCCGCCACTCCGTCGACCGCCCGAGCGGCAGCCACCACCCGGTCGGCCGCGGCGGCGGTGGCCAGGATCTCGGCCGGCGCGGCCGCTCCGCCCGGGAAGTGCGCGCCGACCAGCTTCTGCCCGGTGACCGAGCCGACCTCGGTCGTGAACAGGTCCTCGTCGGACAGTCCGATGCTGAGGTTGCCGATGCCCAGCGCCAGCACCCCGAGCGCCACCGCGGTGCCGATCCAGACCGGCCGGGGCCGCCGGCCGACCACCCGCGCCAGCCGGGCCCAGCCCCGGTGCCCGGACTCGGCCGCCTGGCCCGCCTGGGCCGCCGCCGCGCCCGGCGCGTACCTCGGCACGAACGGCCAGAACACCCACCGCCCGCACAGGACGAGCAGGGCCGGCAGCAGGGTGGTCATCGCCACGAACGCGGCCGCGATCCCGACCGCGGCGACCGGCCCCAGGCCCCGGGTGGCGGGAAGCTGCGCGGCCAGCAGGCACAGCAGCCCGGCCGCGACGGTGGCCGCCGAGGCCAGGATCGCCGGGAACGACCGGCGCAACGCCACCGCCATCGCCCGGTGCCGGTCCGGGTACCGGGTCAGCTCCTCCCGGTAGCGGGCGATCAGCAGCAGCGCATAGTCCACCCCGACCCCGAAGACCAGCACGGTGAGCACGCTCTGGCTCTGGAAGTCGACGGTGACCCCGGCGTGCCGGGCGAGTAGGTACACCGCGGCGCTGGCCGCCTGGCTGGCCAGCGCGACGCTGACCAGCGGGATCAGCCACAGCACCGGGCTGCGGTAGGTGAGCAGGAGCAGCAGCACCACCACGCTGCCGGTGACCGCCAGCAGCGTGACGTCCATCCCCTCGAACGCGTCGAAGACGTCGTCGGCCGCCCCGGCGGAGCCGGTCAGGGCGGTCTGCAGCCCGTCCGGCACGCCAGCGGCCAGCTGGTCCCGGATCGCGGCCGTCGCGTCGGCCTGCGCCGCCTCGTCCCCGGCCAACGGGAAGGACAGCAGCAGCGCCTGCCCGTCGCCGCTGGCGGCCGGCGGCGGCACCTGACCGCCCTCGGCGAACCGGGCGAGCGCCGTCCGGTCGGCCTCGACCGCGGCCCGGTCGGCGCCGGTCAGGCCGGCTTCCCGGGCGTAGACGGCCACCGCCACCAGCCGGTCCGAGCCGTCGAACGCGGCCTCCGCCCGGGCCGCGGCCGCCCCCGCCTCGGTGCTCGCCGGCAGCGCCGCGAGCGCGTCGTTGTCCTGCACCTCGGTGAGCTGCAGGGCCAGTGGCCCGGCCACCGCGGCCAGCCCCAGCCAGAAGACGAGAACAACAAACTTGGTACGGCGGCCGGACGGTAGATCGGAGGGTCGGCGCCGCGACAGTGACTCGGTCATGCCCCGCAGCCTCGACCGGCGCGCGCACCGGCCGCGCACCAACCGCGCACCGCCCCGCGCACCGGCCCGTGCGGGCCGGTCAGGTGAGCAGGTCGAGCGCCGCCTCGCGGGTGAGGGCGGCCCCGCCGGTGAAGGCGCGGCGGTAGGCCGGCTCCCCGATCCGGGCCCGCACCTCGGCCGGCACGCCGGTCTCAGCGACCGGGGCGGCCAGCCCGGCGGCGTGCAGCGCGGCCCCGGCCCCTAGCAGCCGCCCGGCCCGCTCGCCGTCGCCCGCCCGCAGCGCCAGCCCGGCCAGCCCCTCGACCGCCACGGCCGGCGCCGGGACGGCGGCCCGGACCGCCCGCCGGTACCAGTCGGCGGCCGGTTCCAGGCTCCCGTCGGCCTCGGCCACCCGGCCCAGCCCGGCGCAGATCTCCGCCCGGACCATGTCAGCGCTGTACCAGCCGGTCGGGCAGGTAGCCAGCGCCGCGTCGTAGCACCGCCGCGCCTCCGGCAGGTCGCCCGCCCGCCGGGCCAGCTCCCCCAACCCGAGCTGCGCCGCCGCGCGTACCTCCGGCGCCCCGGCCCGCCGCGCCAGCTCCCCGGCCTGCTGGAAGTCCGCCCGGGCGCCGGCCGCATCCCCAGCCTGGACCCGGCCGCTGCCCCGGGCGCGCAACAGGTCTGCCATGTCCACGGTGGATCCCAGCTCGCCGGCCAGCCGCAGCGCCTCGTCCATCGGCGCGATCGCCGCGGCCGGCTCACCGCGCCAGCCGGCGACGTCGGCCAGGCCGGACAGCGCCAGCATCATCCCCCACCGCTCACCGAGCGCCCGGAACCCGGCCAGCGCGGCGGTCAGGTCCCGCTCGGCGGCCGCCAGCTGCCCGGTCAGCATCCGGGCCAGGCCGGTGCCGATCGGGCTCAGCGCCCGCAGCCACGGGTCGGCGCCGGCCAGCTGCTCCGCCTTGGCCAGCAGCAGGTCGATGCCGTCCGTACCGGGCTCCGGCGGGCCGGAGGCGACCGCCGACAGGAACAGCAGGAACGGGTGCCGCGGCAGGCCCTCCGGCCGCGTCAGCAACGCACCGGAGGACCACACCGCGGCCGGCGCCGCCGGCCCACCGGGCCCGCCCAGCCCGGCGACCAGCACGCACAGCGCGTACTCCTCCGGCAGACCGGGCGGCGGCTGCCGGCCAAGCGCCGCGATCAGCTCACCGGCCAGGGTGGCCGCCTCGCCCCGCAGCCCGCGCAGCCACCAGTACATCGCCAGCGCCGCGACCAGCCGCAGCCCGGTGTCATGGTCGCCGGCCGCCACCGCCCGGCGCAGCGCGGCGTGCAGGTTCTCCCGCTCGTCGTCCAACCGGGACAGCCAGGTGAGCTGGTCGGCGGTGCGCAGGTACGGGTCGGCGGTCTCGGCCAGGTCCAGGAAGTACGCCGCGTGGGCGCGCCGGAGCCGGTCCGCTTCCCCGGCCTCGACCAGCCGCTCCGCCGCGTACGCGCGGATCGTCTCCAGCATCCGGTACCGGCCCCCGTGCACCTCCACAAGCGACTTGTCGACCAGGCCGGCCAGCAGGTCCAGCGGGTCCGGCGGGTCCGGGACCGGCTGGCAGACCTGCTCCACGGCGGCCAGCGTGGCGCCCCCGGCGAACCAGGTGAGCCGGCGAGCCAGCGCCCGCTCCGGCTCGCTGAGCAGCTCCCAGCTCCACTCCACCACCGCCCGCAGGGTCTGGTGCCGGGGCTGGGCGGTGCGGCAGCCGCGGGACAGCAGCCGGAACCGGTCGTCCAGTCGGGCGGCCAGCTCGGTCACCGGCAACGACCGCAGCCGGGCCGCCGCCAGCTCGATCGCCAGCGGCAGCCCGTCCAGGGTGCGGCAGATCTGGCCGACCGCGGCCAGGCCGTCGACAGTGGTCTCCGGGGCCGCGCCGCCGGCCCGGTCCAGGAACAGCCGGACCGCCGGGGACAGCCGGGTGTGCTCCGGGGCGGCGTCCGGCGGCGGCAGTGGCAGCCCGGACAGCGGCGCGAGCGCCTCGCCGGTCAGGCCCAGCGGTTCCCGGCTGGTGGCCAGCACTCGCAGCCGGGGGCCGGCCGCCAGCAGCCGGTCGACCAGCTGGGCGGCGGCGGCGACCAGGTGCTCGCAGTTGTCGATCAGGAGCAGCAACGGCCAGTCCGCCAGCGCCGCCACCAGCCGGTCGGTCGGGTCCGGGCGCTCCTCGACGGCCGGTGGGCGGGCGGCGTCCCGCAGCCCGGTCTCGCGCAGCCCGAGCGCGCTGAGCACCGCCGACGGCAGCTCCGCCGGATCGGTCAGAGCGGCCAGCTCGATGAAGCAGACCTCGCCGGGCTGGCTGGCCGCCGCCTCGATCGCCAGCCGGGTCTTGCCGGCCCCACCCGGACCGGTCACCGTCACCAGCCGCACCTCACCGAGCAGTTTCCCGACCCGGCGCAGCTCCTCCTCCCGCCCGACGAAGCTGCTCAGCTGCTCGGGCAACGCCGCCGGCACCGCCGCCCGCGGTACAGCCGGCGCCGGCGGGCCGTCCCCGCGCAGCACTGCCCGGTGCAGCTCGGTTAGCTCCGCCGACGGGTCGGTGCCCAGCTCCTCGGCCAGCGTCTGCCGGACCGCCTCGAACACCGCCAGGGCCTCGGCCGGCCGGCCGGAGCGGTACAGCGCCCGGATCAGCTGTCCCTGCACTCGCTCGCGGATCGGGTGCATCGCTACCAGCTGCTGCAACTCGGGCACGAGCGAGGTGCTCTCACCGAGCGCGAGGTCGGCCTCGATCCGGTCCTCGGTCGCGGCCAGCCGCAGCTCCTCCAGCCGGGCCACCTGGCCGGGGGCGAACGGGGCGCCGGTCACGTCGGCCAGGGCCGGCCCGCGCCACAGCCCACCGGCATCCCGCAGGGCGATGGCCGCCCGGCGGTGGTCGCCGGCCAGTAGCGCCCGGTGCCCGTCCGCCGCCAGCCGCTCGAACCTGTGCGCGTCGACCTGGTCCGGGTCCACCGCCAGCCGGTAGCCGGCCGGGTGCAGCTCCACCAGCGATGGCTCGGGCAGCGCCCGGCGCAGCCGGGACACCTGAGACTGCAGCGCGTTGCCGGCGCCGTCCGGCGGCTGGCTCCCGTACAGGTCGTCGATCAGGCGCTCGGTGCCGACCACCCGACCCGGGTCCACCAGCAACCGGGCCAGCAACGCCCGCAGCCGCGGTCCGCCGAGCACCACCGCCTGCCCGTCGTCCCGCTGCACCTGGGTCGGACCCAGGATCCCGAACCGCACCGCCCGATTGTCGCTCACCTCCGGCAGCTACCGCCGGGCATACTGGAGCCATGGCCGTGCCGTTTCCCAGCCGCTACGCCGACGTCCCGGAACGGGTGCCCGAGTCACTGTCCGACCTGCACGGGCCCATCGTCGGTACGGTGCCGCTGCCGCTGCACCTGAGCTGGTCCGGCGCCGGCCGCTACGACGTGACGAATCCCTCGGGCCGACTGGCGATGTACCAGATCGTCATCACCGAAGGTGAGCGCTCAGACATCGAGGGCTACCTCGATGCGGCCTTCCTGATCAGCGTATGGCCGAAGCTCCGCCGTCTGCTCGGCCCGGGCTATCGGGTTCCGTGGGAGGATCGCTTTCCCGAACTGGTGGAAGCTGCAGAGTTGGCAGAGCCAGCGTTACGTGAGGAACTCAAGCGAGCGCGTCTGGCCATCCGCGAGGGACGCCATTTCTAGTGGAGATGCCGGAGTTCCATCGGCGAGTCCTGGACGCAGCGCTTGACGTCTGCCGCAGGTACGGCATGGTGCTGGCGGGAGGATACGCGATGCGCGCCCACGGGCTGGTCGACAGACCGAGCCAAGACCTCGACTTCGCCACCATCACTCCGGCCCCGCTGGCAGAGGTAGCCGACGCTCTGACCTCGAGCTACCGAGCGGTCGGGCTCGATGTGGAGACGGTACGGGGAACCTACGTCCTTGGCCGGCTCATGGTCTCCGACCGAGAATCCGGACAGTCTTGTGCAGTCGATCTGATGAAACTGCCGCTGCAACGCCCGCCGATCACGATCGAGATCTGGCCGGTCGCCGACCTCGATGACCTGGTCGGTATGAAGGTAAGCGCTGCGCAAGGCCGCGGCCTGCCGCGCGACCTGATCGATATCGCCTCGGTCGCCGATCACTACAGCTTCATCGAGCTCGAACGACTCGGGCGCCTCTTCGACGAGGAGTTTCGGCTGGAGGGTCTGGTCGCCCGGATCGAGCTGGGGATGTCGCTGGACGAGGCGCACTTCCGGGCGTACGGGCTGGACGAGGCGGCGATCCATCGGGTTCGACGGTTCCTGCTCGCCTGGTACGAAAGCCTGTCGATGCGGTTGGCGGAGGCTGGGGCGCTGGCTGGGGACGATCCGCGGCCGCCGGGCTCCGGCGGCCCTTGACAGGACTACTCTGCCGCGTATACTCGTACACGGGTATTCGGGGTAGAGGAGGTGGCAGGAGTCATGGCGAAGCGCCGGAGAGTCGGCAACCTGCTGGCGCTGGCCGTGCTCGCGCTGGCCGCCGAGCGCCCGATGCACCCGTACGAGATGGCGACCACGCTGCGCGAGCGGGGCAAGGACCGGAGCATCAAGATCAACTGGGGCTCGCTCTACACGGTGGTCAGCAACCTGGAGAAGCACGGGCTGATCGAAGCCACCGAGACGGTCCGGGAGGGCCGCCGCCCGGAGCGGACCGTCTACACGATCACCGGGACCGGCCTGGCGGAGCTGCGGGACTGGCTGCGCGAGCTGCTCGGCACCCCCGAGAAGGAGTACCTGCGGCTGGCCGCCGGCCTGTCGCTGCTGCCGGGGCTACCGCCGGACGAGGCGGCTGACCTGCTCGAGCAGCGGGTCGGCGCACTCGACGCCGAGATCACCCACCGGCAGGCGGAGCTCGACACGGCCATGCCGGCGCTGCCTCGGCTGTTCCTGGTCGAGGAGGAGTACGAGCTGGCGGTGCTGCGGGCGGAGGCGGACTGGACCCGGACCCTGCTCGCGGAGCTTCGGGACGGCACCTTCCCCGGGCTGTCGCTGTGGCGGGCCATCCACGAGAGCGGCCTGCCGCCGGCCGAGGCCGCCGCCCAGGCGATGAAGCAATGGCGGGAGGGGGGCGAGCCGGACCAGCGATAGCGCAACGACCCCGGTGGGGTGCGGCAACACCCCACCGGGGCCTGAGAAACCTCGACCGATCTGAGCCGGCCTGTGAGGCTGCACCTCCAGGGTAGTCGGCTCCCGGACCGGTCGGGCCAAACCATCGACCCATCCGACCCATCCGACCTGGAGGAGTCACATGACCACCACCACCGAAGGGCCGTACGCCGTCGAGGCGCACGAGCTCGTCAAGACCTACCCGAAGGGGGTCCGGGCACTGACCGGGCTGTCCCTACGGGTCCAGCCCGGCGAGATCTTCGGGCTGCTCGGTCCGAACGGCGCCGGCAAGACCACCGCCGTCAAGATCCTGACCACGCTGGCCCACCCCGACTCCGGCACCGCAACCGTGGCCGGCCAGGACGCACTGCGCCACCCGGGCCGGGTCCGGCGGCTGATCGGCACCGTCTCCCAGCGCTCCAGCGCCGACCCGGTCGCCACCGGCCGGGACAACCTGGTCCTGCAGGGGCGGCTGTACGGGCTGCGCGGCGCCGAGCTGCGCCAGCGGGTAACCGAACTGCTGGACCGGTTCGACCTGACCGACGCGGCCGGCCGGCGTACCCGCAGCTACTCCGGCGGGATGCAGCGCCGACTGGAGGTGGCGCTCGGGCTGGTGCACCGGCCGCAGGTGCTGTTCCTGGACGAGCCGACCACCGGGCTGGACCCGGAAGCGCGGGCGGCGATGTGGGACGAGATCGCCCGGCTGGCCGGCGAGGAGGGGCTGACCATCCTGCTCACCACTCACTATCTGGAGGAGGCGGACCGGCTCGCCGACCGGCTGGCGATCGTCGACAAGGGACGCGTCGTGGCCGCCGGGACGCCGGACCAGCTGAAAGGCGAGCTGCACGGCGACGCCGTCCACATCGAGCTGCGCACCACCCTGGACGAGACGGCCGCCGGTACCGCCCGCAGCGCACTTGGCCGCCTCCCGGGGGTACGCGAGGTGACGCTGGACGGGCTGCGGCTCTCCGCCCGCGCCGACGACGGGGCCGCGGTGGTGCCGGGCGCGCTGGCCGAGCTGACCGCGGCCGGCGTGTCGGTGGCCACGGTCACCGCCGCCCGCCCGTCGCTGGACGACGTCTACCTGCGCTACGCCGGCCGCCGGTTCGCCGAGGCCGACGCCGACTCCGACTCGACCACCCAGACCCCGACCGGAGGTGCCCGATGACCGCCCTCGCCGTAGACACCTGGTGGCTGACCGGTCGCCGGCTCAAGGCACTGGTCACCCAACCGATCTTCGTAATCGTGATGCTGATCCAGCCGGTGATCTGGCTGTTCCTGTTCGGCAGCCTGTTCCGCCGGGTGGTGGAGCTGCCCGGCTTCGGCACCGCCTCCTATCTGGACTACCTGGTCCCAGGGGTGGTGGTGATGAACGCGCTGGCGGTCAACATGTGGGCCGGGATAGGCACCCTGGAGGAGATCGAACGCGGCACGCTGAACCGGTTCCTCACGATGCCGGTCAGCCGCAGCGCGATCATGAACGCCAACGTGGTCGAGCAGCTGGTCGGCACCACCTTCCAGTCCGCGGTGATCGTGCTGCTGGGCGGGCTGGCGGGGGCCACCTACCCCGGCGGCCCGGCTGGCGTGGTCCTGCTCATGCTCGCCGCGGTGCTGCTCGGCACCGTCTTCGGTGCGCTGTCCAACACGATCGGGATGCTGGTCCGGCAGCGCGAGTCGATCATCGGGATCAACACCTTCCTGCTGCTGCCGCTGACCTTCCTGTCCACGGTGTTCATGGCCAGGGAGCTGATGCCCGGCTGGATGCAGGGGATCGCGGCGTTCAACCCGCTGGACTGGGCGGTCCAGGCCGGCCGGTCCGCCCTGTCGGCCGACCCGGACTGGGGGCTGGTCGCCAGCCGGACCGGCTGGCTGCTGGCGCTGGCGGTGCTGTCGGTGGTGCTGTCCACCCGCACCTTCCGGGCCTACCAGAAGGCGGTGTAGTTCCAGGAGGGTCCCCTGTGCCGGCCTGGGCCGGCACAGGGGACCCCTCCTGGAACCCAGCCGGTCAGGCACCCGACGACGGACGGTGACAACCCCACCGGGACTTCAGGCGTGTCTATCGTTAGGTCGGCCGATGACCGAGGGGGAGACATGGAGTTCGGGGTGCTCGGCCCGCTGGAAGTCACGCACGACGACCGGGAGGTCGAGATCTCGGCCGGCCGGCACCGGGCGCTGCTGGCCGCGCTGCTGCTGCGCGCGAACCAGGTCGTGTCCACCGAGAAGCTGGCCGGGCGGATCTGGGACGACCGCCCGCCTCGCGACTCGCGGGCCACCACCCAGACCTATGTCCGTCGGCTGCGCAGCGCGCTCGGAGACGGCCTGGTCGACACTCGGCCCGGCGGCTACCTGATCTCGGTCACGCCGGAACAGCTCGACCTGGCCCGGTTCGACCACCTACTACAGCAGGCTCGGCAGACCAACCAGCCGGAGCAGGAGGCCGGGTTGCTGGCTGAGGCGCTGCGCCTGTGGCGCGGTCCGGCCCTGACGAACGTTCCCTCGGACGCGCTGCACCGCGACGAGGTGCCGGCGTTGACGGAGCGGAGACTGTGGGCGGTGGAGCGGCGGGTGGATCTCGACCTGCTGGCCGGCCGCCAGGACGGGCTGGTCTCCGAGCTGCGCGGGCTAGTCTCCGAGCACCCGCTGCGGGAACGGTTCTGGGCCCAGCTGATGACCGCCCTGGTCGGGTCCGGCCGCCCGGCCGAGGCGCTGCAGGCGTACGAGGCCCTGCGCCACCGGCTGGGCGAGGAGCTCGGCACCGACCCGGGCACGGAGCTGCGGGACCTGCACCGGGCGATCCTGCGCGGAAACCCCGTCCCGGCAACGCCCGTCGCGCCCGAGCCGGTTCCGGCGAAGCCGGTTCCGGCCAGACCAATCCCGCCAGCGCAACTGCCGCCAGACGTGTCCGCGTTCACCGGCCGTGCCGCGGCCCTGCGCCAACTGGACGGCTGGCTGCCGGCCGAGCCCGACCGGACGAACGCGGTGGTGGTCGCGGCGATCGAGGGGACCGCCGGGATCGGCAAG
>WHTQ01000022.1 GCA_009377645.1 Micromonosporaceae bacterium
CTCGGAGGGGGAGCGCAAGCGGGTGCAGATCGCCCGGGCGCTGATGCCCGACCCGGAGCTGCTGCTGCTCGACGAGCCGGCGGCCGGGCTGGATCTGGGCGGCCGGGAGGAGCTGGTGGCCCGGCTGGCCGAGCTGGCCGCCCGCCCGGACGCGCCGGCGCTGGTGCTGGTGACCCACCACGTGGAGGAGATCCCGGTCGGGTTCACGCACGCGCTGCTGCTGCGGGACGGCACCGCCGTGGCGCAGGGGCGGCTCGCCGACACGCTCACCGACTCGCTGCTGTCCAAGACGTTCGGGACCCCGCTGCGGGTCGGCCGGGCCGGTGGCCGGTTTACCGCCCGGGCCGCCTGAGGGGGCTTCCGGAAGGCCCTGCCCATAGGTTAGGGTAGGCCATCCTAACTAAGGATGGCCTACCCTATGTCAGCGTCACCGCCCGCCGCCCTCGAAGCCAGGGCGGTGCCGTTCGCCCAGGACCTGGGCCGGTTCGGCGACCAGCCGGCGCTGATCACGGCGGATGGGCAGGTCAGCTACCGCGAGCTGGCGGCGCGGGTGGACGAGGTCCGGGACCGGCTCGCCGGGCCGCGCCGGCTGGTCCTGGTCGAGGGCGCCAACCGGGTCGAGACGATCGTGGGCTACCTGGCGGCGCTGGCCGCCGACCACCCGGTCCTGCTGGTGCCCGGGGACAGCCCGCGCAGCATCCAGGCCACCGTCGCCGCGTACCGGCCGGAGGTGGTGGTGGGCACCGGGGGGATCCGGTACGAGCCGGCCGGCGCGGCCCCCGCGTACCGGCTGCATCCGGACCTGGCGCTGCTGCTGACCACTTCGGGCTCGACCGGCTCGGCCAAGCTGGTCCGGCTCTCCCACCGCAACCTGCAGGCCAACGCCGAGGCGATAGCCTCCTATCTGGACGTCCGGGAGACCGACCGGGCCGCCACCACGTTGCCGATGCACTACTGCTACGGCCTGTCCGTCGTCCACACTCACCTGTTGCGCGGCGCCGGGCTGATCCTGACCGACCGGTCGGTGGCCGACGATGGGTTCTGGGAGCTGTTCCGGGAGCACGCCGGCACCAGCTTCGCCGGTGTCCCGTACACATTCGACCTGCTGGACCGGGTCGGCTTCGACCGGATCCGGCTGCCGCACCTGCGGTACCTCACCCAGGCCGGGGGCGCGCTCGCGCCGGAGCGGGTGCGGCGGTACGCGGAGCTGGGCGCCCGGGCGGGCTGGCGGCTGTTCGTGATGTACGGGCAGACCGAGGCCACCGCCCGGATGGCGTACCTGCCGCCGGTGCTCGCGACCATCCACCCGGGCAGCATCGGCGGCCCGATCCCGGGCGGGTCGTTCCGGCTGGAGCCGCTGCCGGACTGGTCGGAGCCGGACACCGGCGAGCTGGTGTACGCGGGGCCGAACGTGATGCTCGGGTACGCCGAGCGGCCGGCCGACCTGGAGCTGGGGCGGGTGGTCGAGGAGCTGCGCACCGGGGACGTGGCCCGCCGGACCGCCGACGGGCGGTACGAGATCGTGGGGCGGCGCAGCCGGTTCGCGAAGGTGTTCGGGCTGCGGATCGACCTGTCGTGGGTGGAGGCGGCGCTGGCCCGGCACGGCTACCTCGGGTGCGGTGCCGGCGGGGACGGCGAGCTGGTGGTGGCGGTGGAGGGCGGCGACGCGGAGCCGGTAGCGGTCCGGCGGCTGGTCGCCCGGGAGTGCGGGCTGCCGGAGCGGGTGGTCCGGGTGCACCGGGTGGCCGCGCTGCCCCGGTTGCCCAGCGGCAAGCCGGACTATCCGGCGGTGCTGGCGCTGGCCGCCGACCCGGCGCCGGTGTCCGGCGGGACCGACCTGGTGCGGCTGTTCGGGCGGGTGCTGGGCCGGCCGGACGTGACCGGCGACAGCACATTCGTCAGCCTCGGCGGTGACTCGCTGTCGTATGTGGAGATGTCGGTCCAGCTGGAACGGGCGCTGGGCGAGCTGCCGGACCAGTGGCACGTCACGCCGATCCGGGACCTGGCATCGGAGCCGGGTCGCGGCCGCCCGGCCGACCGCCCAGCCGGCCGGCGGAGCCGGGCTTCGGCGCTCGACACCAGCGTGGCGCTGCGGGCGATCGCGATCGTGCTCGTGGTCGGGACCCACGCCTCGCTGTTCGGGATCTCCGGCGGCGCCCACCTGCTGCTCGGCGTGGCCGGGTTCAACTTCGCCCGGTTCCACCTGACCGGCGGGTCCCGCGGCGGGCGGGTCCGGCATCTGGCGCGCAGCATCGCCCGAGTGGCCGCCGCCAGCGCGGTCTGGATCGGGCTGGCCTCCCTGCTGCTCACCGACGACTACTCGGTGCAGAACATCGTCCTGCTGCACCAGCTGTTCCCGGATCCCGGCGCCGCCCACGGCTGGCACTTCTGGTTCGTGGAGTCGCTGGTCTACTTCCAGCTGGCCGCGCTCGGGTTGCTGGCGATCCCGCTGGTGGACCGGCTGGAGCGCCGGCACCCGTTTGCACTCCCGCTGGCGCTGGTGCTGGCCGGGCTGGTCACCCGCTACCACCTGGTGCCGGGTGACCTCCCGACCCCGGCGGTGGTGGCCTGGCTGTTCGCACTCGGCTGGGCGGCCGGGAAGGCCACCGGCCGCTGGCAGCGGGGGCTGGTCACGGTCGCGCTGGTGGCCACCGTGCCCGGCTTCTTCGGCGACCCGTCGCGGGAGGCGGTCATGGTCGCCGGGCTGGTACTGCTGGTGTGGGTGGACCGGCTGCCGAGCTGGCGGCCGCTGACCCGGGTGGCCGGGGTGCTGGCCGGCAGCTCGCTGTTCATCTACCTCACCCACTGGCAGGTGTACCCGCACCTGACCGACGTGTCCCCGCTGCTGGCCACGGCCGGTGCGCTGGCCGCCGGCATCGGCTACGCGGCGGTCGTGAGCCGGGCCCGGGCGATGCTGGCGGGCCGGTGGCTCCCGCGCCGGGGCGGTGGCTCCCGCGCCGGCTTGCGAGAATCGGGCGGGTAAGGTTAGCCTCGCCTCAATAGGATGGAGACTCTCACCGATGGCTGTTCTACCTCTGGACCCACCCTCGCTCCGGCGGTCGATGGCGCTGGCCGCGACCGGCGCGCTGCTGCTGCTCGCCGCCGCCTGCGGAGGCGACGATGACTCGCTCGGCTCGCCGGAGCCGGACGACGGCACCATCACCGTCTATAGTGGTCGCGCCGAGAGCCTGATCGGTCCGCTGATCGAGCAGTTCGAGACGGACAGCGGCATCGAGGTGCAGGAGCGCTACGGCAACACCGCGCAGATGGCCGCCCAGCTGCTGGAGGAGCGGGACCGCACGCCGGCGGACGTGTTCTACGCGCAGGACGCCGGCGCGCTGGGCGCGGTGGCGAAGGCGGGCCTGTTCAGCGCCCTGCCGGACGAGCTGCTCGACCAGGTGCCGGAGCCGTACCAGGCGCGCAGCGGCGAATGGGTCGGGATCACCGGCCGGTCCCGGGTGCTGGTCTACCACCCGGACCTGGTCACCGAGGACGAGCTGCCGGCCTCGGTGTTCGAGCTGACCGAGCCACAGTGGCGCGGCCGGGTCGGCGTGGCCCCCACCAACGGGTCCTTCCAGGCCTTCGTCACCGGGATGCGGGTGCAGCACGGCGATGCGGCGACCCGGGACTGGCTGGCCGGGATCGCCGCCAACGACCCGCAGATCCGGGAGAACAACATCGCGATCGTCGGTGACGTGAACGACGGCCGGATCGACGCCGGGCTGGTCAACCACTACTACCTCTACGAGCGGGCCAAAGAGGACGGTGTGCCGGCCGACCAGCTGGCCGCCCGCAACTACACGTTCCCGGACGGCGACATCGGCGCGATGGTGAACGTGTCCGGAGTCGGGGTGCTGACCCACTCGGCCGCCGACCAGGATGTGCGGGCGTTCCTGGACTACCTGCTCTCGCCGGCCGGCCAGACCTACTTCACCGAGCAGACCTCCGAGTACCCGATGGTCGGCGGAGTCACGGTTCCGGCCGGGCTGCCCGAGCTGGCCGAGCTGGCGGTGCCGGACATCGACCTGAACGACCTGGACACGCTGGAGGAGACGGTCGCCATGATCACCGATGCGGGGCTGGTCTGACCACCCGGACCGTCACGCACCGGCTGGCGCCGCGGCCCGGCCTGCTGGCCGCCGCCGCGCTGGCGGTGGCGGTCGCCCTGGTGCCGCTGTTCTACCTCGCGGTACGGGTGGTCGGGGCGGGCGCGGACCGGTTCACCGGGGTGCTGCTCACCGACCGGGTGGCGCAGCTGACCGGGCGCAGCCTGGCGCTGGCCGCGGTGGTCACGCTGGGCTGCGTCGTGCTCGGAGTCGGGTCGGCCTTCCTGGTCACCCGCACCGACCTGCCGCTGCGCCGGCTGTTCGGGGTGCTCGCCGCGCTGCCGCTGGCCGTACCCTCCTATGTGGCCGCGTACGCCTGGCTGGCCAGCGCCGACCTGGTCGACCCGACGCTGCGGTTCGAGGGGTTCTGGGCGGCCGCGCTGGTGCTGACCCTCTGCTCCTACCCGTACGTGTTCCTGCCGGTCTCGGCCGCGCTGGTCGGGGCCGACCCGGCAGCCGAGGAGGTCTCCCGGTCGCTGGGGCGGGGCGGCTGGCGGACCTTCACCGGGGTGACCCTGCGACAGGTGCGCCCGGCGGTGGCCGCCGGTGGCCTGCTGGTGGCGCTCTACGTGCTCAGCGACTTCGGGGCGGTGGCGATCCTGCGCACCGACACCTTCACCCGGGCCGTGTTCAACTACTTCAACCTGGGCATCGTGGACCTGGCGCTGGTACTGTCCACTGTGCTGGTCGCGGTTACGGTGCTGGTGCTGGTGGGGGAGACCAGCACCCGGCGGCGGGGCGCTCGGTACGCCCGGCTCGGGCCCGGCGCCGGCCGGCCGGCGGGGCGGCTGCCGCTGGGCGCCGCCCGGATCCCGGCGCTGGTCGGGCTGGTGGCGGTCGCCGGGCTGGCGCTCGGCGTACCCGGGCTGGCGCTGCTGCGGTGGGCCGGTGCCGGCGTCTCCCGGCCAGGCTCGCTGACCGAGATCGCTGCGGCGGTGGGCGGCTCGCTGTGGGTCTCGCTGCTCGGGGCCGGGCTGACCATGCTGCTGGCGCTGCCGATCGGGCTGCTGGTGGCGCGGGCGCCGGGTCCGGTGTCGACGGTGCTGGAGCGGCTCAGCTACCTGCCGCACGCGCTGCCGGGAGTCGTGATCGGACTGTCGTTGGTGTTCCTCGGCATCAACGTCCTCTACCCGCTCTACCAGAGCGTGTGGCTGCTCGCGCTGGCGTATGCGGTGCTGTTCCTGCCGCTGGCGGTGGGGGCGGTGGCGACGGCCGCCGGGCAGGCACCGGCCGAGCTGGAGCAGGTGGCCCGGTCGCTGGGACGGCGGCCGTGGACGGTGTTCCGGACCGTCACCCTGCCGCTGATCGCGCCCGGGATCGGCGCCGGTGCCGCGCTGGCGTTCCTGACCTGCATGAAGGAGCTGCCGGCCACGCTGCTGCTGCGGCCGACCGGGATGGAGACGCTGGCCACCCGGTTGTGGCGGCACACCGAGGTGGTGGAGTACGCGGCCGCGGCGCCGTACGCGGCGTTGCTGGTGGCGATCGCCGCGGTGCCTACCTGGCTGCTGGTCAGCCGCACCGGCGTGCTGGCCCGAGGAGGTGGGTGAGATAGCAAGCCTGACCGTCCGCGGGGCGCACAAGTCGTACGGGCCGGTGGCCGCGCTGTCCGGTGTGGACCTGGAGGTGCCGGCCGGGGGCGTGACCGCGGTGCTCGGGCCGTCCGGCTGCGGGAAGACCACGCTGCTCCGGTGCGTGGCCGGGTTCGTGCGGCTGGACGCCGGCGAGATCCTGGTCGGGGAGCGCCGGGTGGCCGGCCCGGGCGCTCACGCCGCGCCGGAGCGGCGCCGGGTGGCGGTGGTGCCGCAGGAGGGCGCGCTGTTCCCGCACCTGTCGGTGGCCGGCAACGTGGGCTACGGGCTGAGCCGGGCGCAGCGCCGGTCCGGCCGGGTCGACGAGGTGCTGGCGCTGGTCGGGCTGGCCGGGCTGGGCGACCGGATGCCGCACCAGCTCTCCGGCGGCCAGCAGCAGCGGGTGGCGGTCGCCCGGGCGCTGGCCCCGCGGCCGCGGCTGGTGCTGCTGGACGAGCCGTTCAACGGGCTGGACGCCGGGCTGCGGGTGGAGGTGCGCCGGGACGTCCGGGCGGCGCTGCGGGCCGACGGCGCGACCGCCGTGCTGGTCACCCACGACCAGGGGGAGGCGCTGTCGGTGGCCGACCAGGTCGCGGTGATGCGGGCCGGCCGGATCCTGCAGTGTGCCCCGCCGGCGCAGGTGTACCGGAGCCCGGCCGACTCCTGGGTGGCCAACTTCGTCGGCGAGGCCGTGCTGCTTCCCGCCCAGATCCAGGACGGCTTCGCCACCACCCCGCTCGGCACCCTGACCGTCCCTCCCGCTGGCCCCTCCGGTACCGCCCTTGTCCTCGTCCGCCCCGAACAGCTCGAAGTCCTCCCGTCCCCAGCCGACGGGACCGTCCCCGCCACCATCACCGGTCAGGACTTCTTCGGCCACGACGCGCTGCTGGCGCTGGACCTGGACGGCGGGACCCGGGTGTCGGCCCGGCTGTTCGACGTGGTGTCGCACCCGTTCGAGGTCGGCACCCGGGTCGGCCTCCGGGTGCGCGGCCCGGTGCTCGCGTACCCCAGCCCGCGCCTGGTGGGGTAGCCCACCAGGCGCGGCTCGTCGGCTCGGGGCTTAGCCGAGGTCGTCGGCCAGGTCGTCCAGCGCGTCGGCGAGCTCGGCCTGCCGGTCGACCGTCGGGTCGAGCTGCGAGCTGGCACTGCGCAGCAGGGCCGCCGCGGCCCGGTCGCGGGAGTCGTCGGCGTGCCGATCGGCCAGGTCGATGGTTCGCTCCAACCGCTGCTCGGTGTTCGGGGAGATGGTGTCGGTACGCAGCGCCTGCGCGAACTTGGCCCGAACCAGCTCGAAGCTGGCCGGCCAGATCAGCTCCGGCTGGTGCTGGACGTTCAGCCGGTCGAACTGCACCAGCCCGGCCACGTCGATCTCGGCCTGGTCGAGCTGGTCGCTCTCGGTCAACGCCAGCACGTCGAACCCGCGAGCGATCTCGCTACCGTAGATGTGGCCGCGGTAGTAGTAGACCGACCAGAACCCGCCAAGTGTCGTCAGCGGCTCCCCGTCGTCGTTGACCCGCTCGGCCACCGGCCCCCGGTCGAAGAACGCGATCTCGACCGGGTTCGCGGAGTCGGTGAAGTCGAACACCGAGATGCCACCCTGATACCACGCCTGGACCATGATGTCCCGGCCGGGCACCGGAACCAGCGACCCGTTGTGGGCCACGCAGTTCTCGAACCCGGTCTGCGCCACCGGCAGCTTGTAGTGGCTCGCGAACTGCATCGTCCCGTCGACGATGTCGAAGATCGCGTTCGCGCCCCAGCTCGCCGGCTGGTCCGCCTGACAGCGGGCGCCGACCCCGCCGCCCCACTCGTCGGTGAACAGGACCTTGGTGCCGTCGTTGTTGAACGTGGCGGAGTGCCAGTACGCGAAGTTCGGGTCGGTCACCTGGTCGATCCGGGCCGGGTTGACCGGGTCGGAGATGTCGATCAGGATCCCGTTACCCTCGCAGGCGCCGGCGGCCAGCCCGATCGCTGGGTAGGCGGTGATGTCGTGGCAGGCGTCGGTCGCGCTGGTGCTCTGGGTGCCGTCGCCGTGGTCGCCGCCGGGCCACAGCCCGTGCTGGTTACCGGTGTCCGGGTCGACCATCAGCCGGGCCTCGTTCACGACCGCGGCGGTCTCCGGTGCGGCCAGCGGGACCTGGATCACCTCGACCATGAACCGGGAGGTGAAGATCGGTTCGCCGTTCTCGTCCAGGAACGCCTCCGGGTCGTTCCCGTCCGGGGTGTTGGTGCAGCCGGCCAGTTCCTCGCTGGAGCGCACGTTGCCGCTGGTCCCGGAGTTGTAGACGTAGACGTTGCCCGGGTCGTCCGGGCTGGTCACCAGTGTGTGGGTGTGCGAGCCGCGGCAGGTCTGGACGGCCGCCACCTGGACCGGGTGCTGGACGTCGCTCACGTCGAAGATCCGCACGCCCCGGAACCGCTCATGGTTGATCGGACCCGGAGCGCCTTGGGTGCCGCAGTCGATCCGCGCGCTGGTCTGCTCGACCGACATGAACAGCAGGTCACCGAAGACCGTCATGTCACCCTGGCCGCCCGGACAGATCACCGATGTCAGGTGGGCCGGCTCGGCCGGGTCGGAGACGTCGTAGACGTTGAACCCCTGGTAGCTGCCGACGAACGCGAAGTTCCCGGAGAACGCGATGTCGGAGTTGGCGTGGTTGATCGAGCCGATCGCCGCCGGGTTCTCCGGCGCATCCGGGTGCACGAACCCGTCCGGCTTGTCCCGGTGGGCCAGCAGCTCTAGGTTGCTGATCGCGGTCTCGGCATCCTGCCAGCCGGCGCCGAGGCCCTCCCGTGGGTCGGCCTGGGCGGTCGCGGTGGAGGGTAGCAGCAGGGCCGCGGCGGCGGTGACCGCGGCCGCGGCCAGCACCCGCCGGGCGCGGGAACCCCTACTGGTGGTGTGGATCTGGGCATCCTGCATGGGGGACCACCTCACTCCGGCCACCCGGCCCGCACGTCGTTGCGCTGGCCGGACTGTGTCGCTCAGGCCCCCGTACGAGGCATACTACAACCACGGACCGTGATCGAACAATGGTGTGAATATGTACGGATATCGCAGGAACCCGGACCGGCGCCGGTGGTTGTCGCCGGTCCTGCTGGCAGTCCTGGTGCCGCTGGCGATGGCCGCCGCGTGCACCGCCGATGACGAGGAGCGGCCGGTGACCGTCCAGCCTGGTGCGCCGGGGGAGCCGGGCGAGGTGGTGGCACCGGGCGGTCCGGTCGGGGGCGAGGCCGCCCCGCACACCGAGGCCGACGTGCAGTTCGTGCAGGCGATGCTGCCGCACCACGCGCAGGCGCTGGTGATGACCGGCTACGTCGCCGACCGCACTGACCGCGCGGAGATCACGCTGCTCGCCCAGCGGATCGAGATTTCCCAGACCGAGGAGATCACGTTGCTGGAGAGCTGGCTGGCGGCGCGCGGCGAGGCAGCCGAGCTCGCCGACCACGCGAACCACCCGTACGGCGCCGGCGCCGGGCTGATGCCCGGGATGCTCACCCTGGCGCAGCTCATCGAGCTGGAGCGGGCCACCGGCGCCGAGTTCGACCGGCGGTTCCTGGAGTTCATGATCCAGCACCACGAGGGTGCTCTGATCATGGTGGAGGATCTGTTCGGCAACGGCGGCGGGGAGGAGCCGGAGATCTTCGAGATCGCGAACGACATCGACGCCGATCAGCGGATCGAGATCGGCCGGATGCGGGACCTGCTGGCCGGGTCGACCACCGGGTGAGCCGGCCCGGCGGCCGCGCTCGACCCGGCGTGCCAGGATGGGCCGACCAGCCCGACCGAGCACACCACTGGGAGCACCGTGAGCAGAACCAGCCATCCGGGCCAGCCGGGGGTGCTGCCGCTGCGCCCGCTCACGGTCGGGGAGCTGCTCGACGCGGCGGTGGCGCTGCTGCGTACCCGGGCTCCGTTGCTGGTCGGCCTGGGCGCCGTCGCGGCCGGGCTGGAGCAGGCGGTGCTGTTTCCGCTGCGCCGGCTCGCCGACGTCGACACCTGGTACCTGCCGCCCGACGACCGGTGGCCGGCCTGGACGCTGTTGGTGCTGGTCGGGTTCGCCACCGAGGCGGCGATCATCGCGGCGCTGGGCGCCCCGGCCGCGGCCGCCGCCCCGCGCGCGCTGCTCGGCCCGGCCGCCCCGCCGCCCGAGCCGGGTCGGCGCCGGGTCGCCGGCACGGCCACCGTCGCGCTGCTCGCCGGCGGATCGTGCGGCCTGGCGGTCGCCACCACGTACGGGTGGCCGGCCACGTTCTTCCTGCTGTCGTTGGGGACCCTGGCGCTGTGGAGCGCCGGGTACGGGTTGCTCGGGCTGGCCGTGCCGGCGGTGGTGATCGACCGGCTCGGTCCGGTGGCGGCGGTGCGGCGCTCGGTGGTGCTCTCGTCCCGGGGCCTGCTGCGCACCGGGCGGGTGCGGGTGCTGGCCTACCTGGGCTGGTTCGTGATCCGGCTGGCCTGGGGGCTGGGGGCGCTGTCGGTGATCGGGCTGTTCTACAGCTCCCCGAGCACCACCACCGACAACCTCCTGATGGCCCTGGCCTACCTGCTGGTCAACGCTCTCGCGTACCCGATGCTGGCCTGCCTGGACGTGGTGCTGCACCTGGAGGCGAGGATGCGCACCGAGGGGCTGGACATCGCGCTGCGGCGCTCGCTGCACCGCGGGGTGGACCCGACTCCGGCCCTGGTCGGTCGCTGATCCGGCTCCCGCGTGGTTGACGCGGCGTGCCAGGATGGGGGCCGACCGGCCGACGATGGCGGTGGGGAGATCGTTGACGTGAGCCAGACCAGCGCGGGCGGGAGCCGGTGAGCGGCTGATGCGGGCCTGGCACGAGCTGGTCGCGGCGGCCGGCGACCTGGTTCCCGGCGGGGTTCCGGTGCTTGGCCTGGGGCTGCTGCTGCTCACCACGATCGTGGTGATGCTGTGGTACTGGTGGCCCGACTGGCTGCCCGGCCGCGGCGTCCGGGGCCGCCGGGATCGGGGCGGCCGGTGGCGGTTGCGGTGGCCGCAGTGGCGGGGGTTCTGGTCCCGGTGGCGGCTGCGCTGGTCCCGCTGGCGGTTGCGCTGGCGGTGGCGCCGCCGGCGACCGGCCGGGGACGGAGCGCCCGACCCGCTCCCGGACGACGAGCTGCCGGAGGTTCCGGCCGCGGCGCTGAGCCTGTCCGCCGACGAGCTGGCGGCGCAGGGCCGCTACCGGGAGGCGGTGCGGGAACGGCTGCGCGCGATCGTCCGCGACCTGGTGGAGCGGGAGGTGATCACGCACCATCCGGGTTGGACGGTCACGGAGCTGGCGTGGATGGCCGGTCAGGCGCACCCCGGCACGGCCGCCCCGCTGGCCGCGGCGAGCGAGGTCTTCTCGGGCATCTGGTACGGGCAGCGACCGGCGCTGGCCGGGCACGACGCCGCGATGCGGGAGCACGCCGCCCGGGTCCGCGCCGCCATCGAACAGTCACGGGTCGGGGTATGACGGTGACCCGGGCCGCCCGGCCGCGGAGCCGGTGGCGGCGGCGCTGGTACCGGGTGGTGGTGCCGTTCGCCGTGCTCGGCCTGCTGGTCGGCGCCGCCTGGCTGGCCCGGCACCTGGAGGAGCCGGACCTGGGCGCCCCGGCCACCCTCGCCCCGGACGGCACCGGTCCGGACGGGTCGAGCCGGCTGGCGCAGCTGCTGACCGACCGGGGAGTGTCGATCGAGCCGGTCGCCGACCTCGACGAGGCGATGACCGCGCTGGAGACCGGCGGCGACGCGGTCGTGTTCGTCCCGAAGCCGACCACCTTCGGTGCCGCGTTCGCCGGCGCCGCCGCCCGGCTGCCGGCCGACCACCGGGTGGTGCTGGTGGCGCCGAGCAGCTTCCAGCTGGCCGTCGCCGGGCTGCGGGTGGCCGCCGGTCCGCAGCGGTGGGCGGCGCTGGCGGCCGAGCCCGGCTGCACCCTGCCGGAGGCGGTCGCCGCCGGGCGGGCGAGCGCGCTGCGCGGCCGGTACGCGGTCGCCGAGCCGGACCTCAGCTGCTACCGGGGCGGGCTGGTGCGCACCCAGGTCGCCCGACCGGAGGTGTTCGTGGTCGGGGCCACCGACCCGTTCCGGAACCGCCGGATCGGGGAGCACGGGAACGCCCGACTGGCCGTGGAGCTGCTGGCCGCCCGGGGTCGGGTGATCTGGGCCGGTGCGCTGCCGTTCCAGGCCGACGTCGCGCCGCCGGAGGTCGAAAGCCCGGAGCGGCCGGACCGGGACCGCAGCGCCGGCGGCGGGTTCGGCGACCTGTTCGCCGGCTACCCGCCCGGAGTGCTAGCCGGGCTCGGGCTGGTCGCCCTACTGGCGGTGCTGGTGGCCCTGGCCCGGGCGCGCCGACTGGGCCCGCCGGTGGCCGAGCCACTGCCGGTCCCGGTGCCGGCGGCGGAGGCGGTGGCCGGCCGGGGTCGGCTCTACCAGCGCACCCAGGGGCGGGGGGTGGCGATGGCCGCGCTGCGCGCGCCGGCGGTGCGCCGGATCGCCGAACGGCTCGGCCTGCCGGCGGCGCCACCGCCCGACCCGGACGCGGTGGTGGCGGCCACCTCTCGCCGGACCGGGCTCCCGCCCGACTACGTCTTCCATACGCTCTACGGGCCGGCGCCGGAGACCGACGAGGACCTCACGAACGCGGTGACGGCGCTGGACGCGCTGGTGGCAGCCGTCACTCGGGAAAACCCCGCAACAGGTAAGGAGTCGCCGTGACGCAGACCGCCGCAGACCCGTACCGCCCGGGCCAGACCCAGCCCGTGCCGCCGGCGGGCTCGCCGGGCCCGGCGGTCACGGCGGTCCCGGCGGTCTCGCCGGTCTCGCCGGATGAGGCGGCGCGGGCCGCGCTGGGCCGGGTGCGCGCCGAGATCGGCAAGGTGGTGGTCGGCCAGGAGCCGGTGCTGACCGGTCTGGTCGTCGCCCTGCTGTGCCGCGGTCACGTGCTGCTGGAAGGCGTTCCCGGAGTGGCCAAGACGCTGCTGGTCCGGACCCTCGCGGCCAGCCTGGCGCTGGAGGCGAAGCGGCTGCAGTTCACTCCGGACCTGATGCCGGGCGACGTCACCGGCACCCTGGTCTACGACGCCCGGACCGCCGCGTTCGAGTTCCGGCAGGGGCCGGTGTTCACCAACCTGCTGCTGGCGGACGAGATCAACCGGACCCCGCCGAAGACCCAGTCCGCGCTGCTGGAGGTGATGGAGGAGCGGCAGGTCACCGTGGACGGTCGGCCCCGGCTGGTGCCGCAGCCGTTCCTGGTCGCGGCCACCCAGAACCCGATCGAGTACGAGGGCACCTATCCGTTGCCGGAGGCGCAGCTGGACCGGTTCCTGTTCAAGCTGACTGTGCCGCTGCCGGAGCGGGACGAGGAGCTCGGTGTGCTGCGCGCCCACCACAGTGGCTTCGACCCGCGGGACCTGGTCGCCGCCGGGGTGACCGCGGTGGCCGGCCCGGCCGAGCTGGAGGCCGCCCGGGCGGCGGCCCAGCGGGTGGGGGTGGCGGACGTGGTGCTCGCGTACATCGTGGACCTATGCCGGGCCACCCGGACCGCACCCTCCACCGAGCTGGGCGCCTCGCCGCGCGGGGCGACCGGGTTGCTGGCCGCGTCGAAGGCCCGGGCGTGGCTGGCCCGCCGCGACTACGTGACTCCCGACGACGTCAAGGCGGTGGCCCGGCCCGCGCTGCGGCATCGGGTGCGGCTGCGGCACGAGGCGGAGCTGGAAGGGGCCACGGCCGACTCGGTGCTGGACGCGATTCTCGCCACCGTCCCGACTCCCCGGTAGGACCGTCCGGATGGTGACGCTGCGCGCGCCAGGGGTGCTGGCCCTGCTGGCCGTGCCCGGCCTGTTCACCCCGTTCCCCGGGCTGTGGCTGGCGGCCGCGGCCGGGCTGGTGGTGCTGCTGGTCGGCGTCGACCTGGCGGTGGCCGGCGCGGTCGGCGACCTGCACTGCGCGCGGGCCGGGGACCGGCAGGTGCGGACCGGCGGCACCGGCACGGTCCGGCTGACCCTCACCAACCATGGGGCTCGGCCGGTGCACGGCCGGGTCCGCGACGCCTGGGTCCCGTCCGCCGGCGCCACCAGCACACCGTCCGGATCGGAGCATCTGACCATCGACCCTGGACAGTCCTGGGAGGTGGTGACCGAGCTGGCGCCGACCCGGCGCGGGGACCGGCCGGCGGTGCGGGTCACCGTCCGGTCCTACGGCCCGCTCGGTCTCGCGTACCGGCAGACCACCCGCCGGCAGTCGGCCCGGCTTACCCCACCGTGGACACTGCGGGCGCTGCCCCCGTTCACGTCCCGGCGGTTCCTGCCCGAGAAGCTCTCCCGGCTGCGGATCATCGACGGCCAGGTGGTCGCCCGGGGGAGGGGACAGGGCACCGAGTTCGACTCGCTGCGGGAGTACGTGGTCGGAGACGACGTCCGGTCGATCGACTGGCGGGCCACCGCCCGGGCCGAGCACGTGATGGTGAAGAACTGGCGTCCGGAGCGGGACCGGCGGGTGCTGTGCGTGCTGGACACCGGGCGCACCAGCGCCGCCCGGGTGGGGGACCAGCCGCGGCTGGACGCCGCGATCGACGCCGCACTGCTGCTCGCCGCGGTCGCCGCCCACGCCGGAGACCGGGTGGACCTGCTCGCCGTCGACACGCAGGTACGCGCCAGCGTGTCCACCGGGCTGCACCGGACCCTGCTGCCGAGCCTGGTCGACGCGATGGCCACTCTGGAGCCGGAGCTGTCCGAAACGGACTTCGGCCGGGTGGTTTCGGAGGTGCTGTACCTGGCCCGGCGGCAGGCGCTGGTGGTGCTGTTCACCACTCTGGAGCCGGGGGCGCTGGGCGAGGGCCTGATGCCGGTGCTGCCGCAGCTGCTGTCCCGGCACCGGGTGCTGGTCGCCTCGGTGCAGGACCCGACGCTGGACGCGCTGGCGGCCGGCCGGGGCACGCTGAGTGCGGTCTACACCGCGGCGGCCGCCGAGAAGGCGCTGGCCGGGCGGGACCGGGTGCGCACCGCGCTCACCCGGTACGGCGTGCAGGTGGTGGAGTCGCTTCCGGCCAGCTTCGCGTCCGCAGTCACCGACCGGTACCTCGACCTGAAGGCCGCCGGCGCGCTCTGATCGGCGCTCTGTCCGGCGGGGAGTAGGTGGCGGGCCGGGTGCCCTGGCGGTGGGGCACCCGGCCCGCCGTGTGGGATGGGATGTGGGTCTATGACACCCGCGCCGCCTGGCCGAACGGCGACGGCTCCCCGCGTACGATCACCGTGGCCTGAACCGATCCCGGCTGCAATCAGTAGTTACTACCTAATAATTGCCCGCGCCGGACCGGGGCCGGTCGACCGCCTGCCCCTTATGGGCTGGTAAGGCCGGTCGGCTGGGCCGGCCTCCCGCCGGTCGCGAGCGCCCGGCGGGAGGGCACGCCCAGCTTGCGCAGCGCCCGCGCCACATGCGCCTCCACTGTCCGGATCGACAGGAACAGCGCCTCGGCCACCTCCCGGTTGGTGAGCCCGGTGCACACCAGCCGCACCACGTCCCGCTCCCGCGGTGAGAGCTGCCGGCCGTACCCCCGCCGGCCACGCCGGTGCGACAGCGGGCTGCCGAGGCTGCGCAGCAGGTGCCGGCACCGGGCCACGTCCCAGCTGGCGCCGAGCCGCTCGAACCCGGTCGCGGCCTCGGTGAGTGCCACGGTGCCGTCCAGCCCGGCCGCGTGCAGGCAGCGACCCCGGGCCTCCCATGCCTGCGCCGCCGGGTACGGGCGCGGTAGCACCGCGTACGCGGTGGCCGCCTCGGCGTGCTGGGCGGCTGCGGCCAGGTGCTGCCCGTCGGCCTCGGTCAACAGCGCCCGGCCGGCCAGCAGCGCCGCGTCGGCCAGCGGCGCGTCCCGGCCGGTCAGGCCGGCGGCGACCTCGTCGAGCAGCTTGCGGGCGCCCGGGTGATGCTCCGGGGTCCGGGCGAGCACCGCGACCGCGACCGGAACCAGCTCCGCCGACCAGCACCACACCCGCTTGCCGCGGACCAGCGTCAGCCCGCGCCGCACCCGTTGCTCGGCAGTGACCGGGTCGCCGACGGCCGCGGCCAGCCGGGCCAGGCCAGCCTCGGCAGCGGCCGCGACCGGGACCGAGCCGGTCGACTCCGCCAGGTGCGACTCGGCCTCGCGGAGGTCCCCGGTCGCCAGCGCGAGCAGGCCGAGCACCAGCCGAGCCTCGGCCGCCACCGACGGCACGTCGGACATGGTCCGGACCGCCTCGTCTGCCCGGATGGCCAGGCCCTCCCAGTCGCCGACCGCGTAGTCGAGCAGCAGCGCGGTGCCGCTCAGCGCGCAGCCGAGGTAGCCGCCCCCGGTGCCGCCGGGACCGACCCGGCCGGGACCGACCCGGCCGGGACCGACCAGTCGTTCCCCGGCCACGAGGAGCTTGCCGGCCTGCGCGTACCGGCCGACACACACCGCCGCCCAGGCCAGGTTCACCGTCAGCATCGGGTGGGTCCCCAGCCGACGGGTCGGATCCGGCCGGGTCGGGTCGTCCGGCAGCGGCCCGGCGAGCCGCCAGCCGGCCGGGTCACCGGTGGCCACCAACGCGGTGGCCCGGTTCACATCCACCAATGTGGTCAGCTCCGGATCGCCGGCCCGCTGGGCGGTCTGCGCCGCCGCGGCCAGCCACCCGAGGTGCTCGTCTAGCTGCCGGCCATCGGTCAGGTAGGGCGCGCCGAGGCTGGCCATCGCCCGGGCGGCCGGGCCGGGCCGGCCGCGCAGCTGCCCGACCGCCCGTTGCAGCTCGAGCCAGCCGTCCCGCGCCTGCCACCCCTGGTTACGCAGCAGGATCCCCAGGCACAGGTGCAGCTCACCGCGAGCCTCGGCCGGTAGCTGGGCGTCGGCCAGCGTCTCCCGCAGCAGCGCCATCGCCTCGGCGTGGCTGAGCCCACCGACCGCCGCCCGGCCCAGCTTTATCGCGATCCGGACCCGGGTCTCGGTGGTGACCTCGGGGTGGGCCACGACATCGCGCAACAGTCCGGCCGCGGTGTCGTCGTCACCGAGCGCGATCGCCTGATCGGCGGCGGCCTCCGCGTACCGCCGCCACTCGGCGACCTGGCCGGCCGCCCGGCAGTGATGGGCGAGCCGGCCGAGCGGCCGCGGGTCCGCACACTCGGCCAGCACCGCGATCGCCCGCCGGTGCAGCGCCCGCCGGGTCGGCTCCGGGAGCGACTCGTGGATGGTCTGCTGGGCCAGCCGGTGCCGGAAGCCGTACCGCCCGTCCGGGTCCGGTCGCAGCAGGGACCGGTTGACCAGCTCGGTGAGGCCGGCGGTGCCGTGCTGAGGGGCCAGGCCGGCCACCTGGACCAGCATGTCCTCGGTCGCCGGATGGTCCAGGATGGCCGCGGCGTGCAGCAGCCGGCAGGCGGCCCGGCCGAGCCGGGCGGCCCGCTCGAGCAGCGCGTCCCGCAGCGCCGAGGGCACGTCCAGGTCGTCTGGCAACCGCAGCAGTCCCGGGTCCAGCGGCGGGCCGGGGTCCGGCGATCCCGCGTCGTCCCGGCGGTCGGCCAGCAGCCCCAGCGCCTCCTCGATCGCCAGCGGGATTCCCATCGTGCGCTCATGCAGGTAGCTGGCCAGCTCCGCGGGCACCTCGGCGTGGTAGACGGAGGCCACCAGCTCGGCCACCTCGGCCGGCAGCAGCGGCCGCAGCGCCAGCCGCAGCCGGCCGGTCGCCGGCAGCAGGGACGGTACGAGGGCCGGGCCGCCCGGGTCGGCCAGGTCCTCCCGCCGGTAGCTGAGCACCAGGGTGAGCTGCTCCGGCGGCCGGTCGGTGAGGAACCGCAGCAGCTCCTGGGTGCCGTGGTCGACCCAGTGCAGATCCTCCAGCACCAGCACCGCCGGTCCCAGGCTGGCCAGCAGGTCCCGGATGCCACGGAACACCCGGTGCCGTCCCTGCTGGCGGCTGCGCAGCGGCTCCAGCGCGGGTGGCAGCCGGTCGGCCAGCTCCGGCAGCAGCGGCCGCAGCGCACCGGTGACCGGGGACAGTGAGCCCGGTCCGGGCAGCTGGTCGGCGGTGGCGGTGAGCGCGTCGATGACCGGCCCGAACGGCAGCGGTTCGCGCAGCGGGCTGCAGTGCCCGACCAGCTGGGCGGTGCCGGCCAGCTCCGGCGCGGTGAGCCATTCCCGGATCAGCCGGGTCTTGCCGATGCCGGCGTCGCCCTCGATGACGATGACCGCCGGCGGCTGTCGGGCGGCGGCGGACAGGGCGGCCAGCTCAGCGGCGCGGCCCACCAGAAGCGGCGAGATCAGCCGACCGGACGACGGAGCAGGGAGCCGGTCGGCGGATGAGTCTCTCGCCGACATCGGTCCTCCCAACCGAAGTGGGCTGCGGAGCGTACCGTTTCCGCCTGCGGCACTGGTAGCTCCGTTGTCACCCCCGCGCCTTAACGTCTACTCAACTCCGGAGAAGAAGTCAAGACCACTCCACCGTCCGGCCACCCGGTCGGCGCTATCCGGTCGGCACGTGGGCCGGGCGGTCGAGCGGGTCGACGTCCGCGCCCTCACCCGCCCCGCTGGCCCGCGCTCCGAACCCGACCAGATAGGCCAGGAAGCCGAGCCAGACCAGCGCCCCGAGCCCGAGCCGGACCGGGATCGGCATCGGCGCCGGGGTCACGAACGCCTCGATTAGGCCGCTGACCAGCAGCACCAGGCCGAGCCCGAGCGCGACCACCATCCCGGACCGGGCGCGCTCAGCCAGCGCCCGCACCCGGGTGCGGTCCGGGCCGGGCGCGATCCAGGCCCAGCCGATCCGCAGCCCCACCCCGGCGGCGATGAAGATGGCGGTCAGCTCCAGCAGGCCGTGAACCAGCAGCAGCCCGAAGAAGATGTCCGCCCGACCGTTGCCGATCATGACGCCGCCGACCAGGCCGAGGTTCTCGAGGTTGTACCAGAGCACCAGCACGACCGGCAGGATCAGCACTCCGGACGCCAGGCAGACCGCGGCGATGAAGGCGTTGTTGGTCCACACCAGCAGCGCGAAGTTCTGCGGCTGGAAGGTCGAGTAGTAGGCCTCGAAGGAGTGGTTGACGAGCTCGTCGATCCGTTCCGGTGGGACGAACCGCGTCGGGTCGGCGGCCACCACCGCCATCCGGATGCCGGTCAGGCCGGCGAACAGCGCCGCCACCCCGACCCACCACCGGCCGGCTTGCCAGACCTCCCCGGGGAACGAGACCAGCAGGAACCGGGTCACTCCGGCCGGGGAGAAGCCCGCGGACGGGGTGAGCGCGGCGCGCGCCTGCAGCACCAGCCGGGACAGCCACGCCACCACCGCCGGGTCCGGGGAGCGGCTGCGCACCATCGACAGGTGGGTGGCGGTCCGGTGGTAGAGCGCGACCAGCTCGTCCACCTCCTCGGAGGTGAGCTTGCGCCGCGGCCGGCCGGCCAGCCGCCGCAGCCGCTCCCACTCCGCCTGGTGCTCGGTGACGAACGCGTCGAGGTCCACCGGGCCGCTCCGCTCCCTACTCGCGTACCGCCGGGTCGGTCCGCCTGGAACTCCTGGAGTCCCGGCTCTCCCGGAGCGTACCTGTGCGTGACAATGGTCCGATGGCCCTCGCCCTGCCCCATCCGCCGACCGCCCGGACCGGGGTTGCTCCGGTGATTACCGGAGAGGCGGTGCCGCTGGACATCCGGGTGGCCCGGCTCGGTTCCCGGGTGCTGGCGTTGCTGGTCGACCTGATCCTGCAGGCGGTGCTGTTCTTCCTGCTGCTGACGCTGGGCCTGCTCGGGCTCGGGATGCTGGCCGGCGTCGGGCTGGCCGACGGGGCGCTGGTGCAGGCGCTGCTGATCGGGGTGCTGGTGGCGGTGCTGATCGGCTACCCGACGGTGCTGCTGACGCTGACCCGGGGCCGCACCGTCGGGAAGCTGGCCCTGGGGTTGCGGGTGGTCCGGGACGACGGCGGCCCGGTCGGGTTCCGGCACAGCCTGACCCGGACCCTGGTCGGAGCGGCGGTGGAGTTTCCCGGGTTCGTGATGCCGTTCGGTGGCTGGGTGGTCAGCATGGTGCTGATGACCACCAGCCCGCTGAGCAAGCGGCTGGGCGACCACGCGGCCGGGACCTTCGTCATACACGAACGGAACCTGGAGGCGTGGGGCTGGGTCCCGGCCATGCCGCCCGGGTTGGCCGGATGGGCGTCCACCCTGGACCTTGCCGGGCTGGACGACGACCTGGCCCTGGCGACCCGGCACTTCCTGGCCCGCAACCGGCAGCTCCGGGAGCCGGCCCGGACCCGGCTGGGCCAGCAGCTGGCCCGGCAGGTCGCGCAGGTGACCAGCCCGCCGCCGCCGGCCGGCACCCCGGGTTGGGCGTACCTGGCCGCGGTCCACGCCGAGCGGCACGTGCGGGCGCTGCGCCGGCTGGCGGCCGTCCGGGGTCGGGCGGCGGCGGTCTGGCCGGAGCTGGTCGCGGCCACCGAGCCACCCCGCCCGGGGGCTTGAAGGTTCCCCTCCTCAAACCGTCAGGACTCGGCGGCGCGTTGGACGGCGCGGTAGATCCGGCCGAACCGGGAGGCGTCCCGGGTCTGGAGCACCCGGACCTCCTCGCCGTCCCGCTCCACCCAGATCTCGTGCACGTAGACACCCCGGTCGAACGAGTCGTCCAGCTTGCCCAGGATCGGGTCCATCAGCGGCCCGGCCGCGAGCCCGACCAGGATCGCCGCCACCACTACCACCGCCCGGGCGCCCGCCGAGACGTCCAGCTGGATCGCGATCACCACTCCGATCACCGCCGCGATCAGCGGGGAGATGGAGGTCAGGCTCCAGATCCCGCGCCCCGCCACGGCCCGCCAGGAGCGCTGGTCGCGGAGATGCCAGATCCGGCTGAGCTGATCGAACTGGTAGACCTCGCCATCGACATGAATACTGGTCGAGGTCACCTTCACCGAGCGGTCACTGTAGTAGATCATCCTGCGCTTCCGGTACGACGGTGTTACGGACCACTGTAATGAGACCCGCCAGCCCGATCACCTACGCTGGCGGGATCGGCGACGGCGGCGAGGAGGCGACCCGTGGGTGAGTTCGTACGGCTGGAGATCAGCGACGGCATCGGCACGATCCGGCTGGACCGGCCACCGATGAACGCGCTCAACGCCGAGGTCCAGGAGGGCCTGCGAGCGGCGGCCGCCGGGGCCACCGCGGCACCGGACGTGGCGGCGGTGGTCGTGTACGGGGGGGAGCAGGTGTTCGCCGCCGGGGCGGACATCAAGGAGATGGCCGGGATGTCGTACGCCGACATGGCGGCCCGAGCCGGGGCGCTGTCCAGCGCGTTCGACGCGGTGGCCCGGATCCCGAAGCCGGTGGTGGCGGCGGTCACCGGGTACGCCCTGGGCGGTGGCTGCGAGCTGGCGCTGGCCTGCGACTGGCGGGTGGTGGCCGAGGATGCGAAGCTCGGCCAGCCGGAGATCAAGCTCGGGGTGATCCCGGGCGCCGGCGGCACCCAGCGGCTGGCCCGGCTGGTCGGTTCGGCCCGGGCCAAGGATCTGATCTTCTCCGGCCGGATGGTCGACGCCGCGGAGGCGGAGCGGATCGGGCTAGCCGACCGGGTAGTGCCGCCGGGGCAGGTGTACGAGCAGGCGGTGGCCCTGGTCCGCCCGTACGTCGGCGGCCCGGCGCAGGCCCTGCGGGCGGCCAAGCTGGCCGTCGACGGTGGGCTGGACCGGGACCTGGCCGCCGGCCTGGCCTGGGAGAGCCAGCTGTTCGCGGGGCTGTTCGCGACCGAGGACAAGCGCGAGGGGATGGCCGCGTTCATCGAGAAGCGCAAGCCGTCGTTCACCGGTCGCTAGCCTCCGGCCTGGCCTCGCTCTGGGGCCGCTGCCGGGGCGGGCGGCGTCCGGTCGGGCGGCAGGACAGCACCACCGGGAACCAAGCGGCGCTGGCCGGCGCACGCGGTAGTCTGCCCGGGTGACGGAGCGGATCGACGGGCACGGCGGAGTGCTGGCGCTGGCGGCGGCGCGGGCCTACCGGGTCGGGGAGATGTTCACGCTCTCGGGCGGGCATGTGTTCCCGCTCTACGACGCGGCTCACGCCGCCGGAGTGCCGATCGTGGACGTGCGCCACGAACAGTCCGCGGTGTTCGCGGCCGAGGCGGTGGCGAAGCTGCAGCGACGGCCCAGCCTGGCGGTGCTCACCGCCGGCCCCGGGGTCACCAACGGGATCTCCGGGCTGACCAGTGCCTGGTTCAACGGTGCGCCGGTGCTGGTGCTCGGCGGCCGGGCACCGCAGTTCCGGTGGGGCGCCGGAAGCCTGCAGGAGATCGACCACGTGCCGCTGGTCGCACCGGTCACCAAGCACGCCGCCACCGTACCGTCGACAGCGGACATTCCGGCCGCGGTCGGTGCCGCCCTGCAGGCGGCGCTGACCCCGCATCGTGGACCGGCGTTCCTGGACCTGCCGCTGGACGTGGTCTTCTCCACCGCCGAGGTGGAGATCCCGGCCGCCGTGCCGGTGCCGGTGGTCGAACCGGACCCGGCGGAGGTGGCCAAGGCGGCGTCCCTGCTGGCCGGCGCCGAGCGGCCGGTGCTGGTCGCCGGCTCGGACGTCTACGCCGGTGACGCGGTGGCGGCGCTGCGGGAGGCGGCCGAGGCGCAACAGGTGCCGGTGTTCACCAACGGGATGGGTCGCGGTGCGCTGCCGCCCGAGCACCCGCTCGCGTTCACGAAGTGCCGCCGGGTGGCGCTGGCCGGCGCCGACCTGGTGGTGGTGGTCGGCACTCCGCTGGACTTCCGGCTCGGGTTCGGCGACTTCGGCGCCGCCCAGGTGGTGCACATTGTGGACGCGCCGGCCCAGCGACCGTCACATGTGGAGCCTGCCGCGGCGCCAGCCGGCGACCTGCGGCTGATCCTGTCCGCGCTGGCCGACCGCGCCAGCGGGCGGGACCGGGCCGGCTGGGTGGAACGGCTGCGGGTGGCCGAGCGGGAGGTGGCGGCCAGGCACGCCGAGGAGATGGCCGCCGGCACCGACCCGGTCAAGCCCGCCCGGGTGTACGGGGAGCTGCGGCGGGTGCTGGACCGGGACGCGGTCACGATCGGGGACGGAGGGGACTTCGTCTCGTACGCCGGCCGCTACCTGGAGCCGGCCACCCCGGGCAGCTGGCTGGACCCCGGCCCGTACGGCTGCCTGGGGACCGGGCTGGGGTACGCGATCGGGGCCCGGCTGACCTACCCGGAGCGCCAGGTGTGCGTACTGATGGGCGACGGCGCGGCCGGGTTCTCGCTGATGGACGTGGAATCGCTGGTGCGGCAACGGTTGCCGGTGGTGATCGTGGTCGGCAACAACGGCATCTGGGGACTGGAGAAGCATCCCATGCGGGCGATGTATGGCTACGACGTCGCCGCCGACCTGCAGCCTGGGCTGCGCTACGACCAGGTGGTGACCGCGCTCGGCGGGGCGGGGGAGACCGTCACCACCGCGGCCGGGCTCAGGCCGGCGCTGCTGCGCGCGTTCGACGCCGGCGTCCCGTACCTGGTGAATGTGCTCACCGACCCGGCCGACGCCTACCCGCGATCGTCCAACCTGGCCTGAGGGCCGGTCAGAGTGGGAACATGGCGATCCGGGCACGGTAGGCGCCACCGATCCGGGTGGTGTCGGAGCCGACGAACAGGCCGGACCGGGTCGCCAGGAACGCCTGCACCCCCACTCCGCGCGCCCGTCCCGGGTTCCAGGGCAGCGCCGTGCCGCGCTCCGGGTGCAGCGCGGCGATGCCCTCCCGGGGGACCGCACCCGGCCCGGGAGACTTCCGGCCCCGCGGGTTGTCGTGCCACAGCTCGTGCCCGCCCACATACACCGCCGGCCCGGTGACCGCCACCGAATAGAGGGAGTGACCGCCGGTGTGGTTGACCCAGGTCGGCCGGTGCATGCCGGTCCCGCCCGCCTCGAACCGGGCCGCGGTGTTGCACAGCTCGTCCGGGTGGGTCCGGCCGCCGGTGGTGACCGCGACCAGGTACGAGCCGTCCGGGGCGAAGTCCACCCCGCGCAGGTAGGTGGTGAACAGGGGTGCGCACCGCCGCTCGTACGCGTTGGTGTACCAGTCCGCCAGCCCGTCCTCGCCGCCGCGGGTGGTGTCGAGCATCACCAGCTGGGGCCGCAACAGTCCGTGCGAGCGGGCGAACGCGCCGACCGCGACTAGCCGCCGCCCGTCCGGAGCCAGCGCCAGGTCCCGGACGCTGACCCGGCCGCCGCCCTCGGCGGTGAGCCGGGCGTCGAACCCGGAGTCGACCGCGCCGGTCGCGCCGTCCACCCGGGCCAGACCGGCGCGGCCGGTCCCGTTGACCGCGGTGAACGACCCGCCGAGATACAGCCAGCGGCCGTGGCCGGCCAGCGCGGTCACGGTGCCCCAGTTGACGGCGGCCCGGAACCCGGGGACCGGCTCGCCGGTGTCCAGCCGCAGCTGGGCGACCCCCCGCTGCGGTACTCCGTCGACGGTGCGGAACGCACCACCGGCGTAGAAGGTGCCGCGCGGACCCGGCGCCAGCGCGTACACCGGGCCGTCCAGGTCCGCCCTGAGCTGGCTGATCCGGCCGTCCCGCAGACCGAACGCGAGCAGATAGGGGCGCGGGAACCGGAACTGCTCGGTCGGGTCGGTCACCTCGGTGAACGTGCCGCCCACCACGACGGTGTCGCCGACCACGGTGATCGCGTGGACGGTGCCGTCCTGGATGTGGGGAGTCCAGCTCACCGGGTCGTCCGACACGACTCCGGGGTGGGCCGACTGGGCACTGGCCGGGACCACGCCAGCGAGGACCGCGATGATCAGGGTGGCGAGGCAGAGTAGGCGGACCCGCCCGGATGCCCCGGAGGAGATGACGGCGCTCATACCGGTCATAACGAGTGTGTTATAGGAGCCGATGCGTGTTCTGCGTGGTTTGGGCCGTTCGGCCGATCGGGACGGCTAGTCCGGACTGTTGACCATGAACTGGGCGGCGTGGGTGAAGTACTCCCAGAGCCGGGCGTCTTGCTCGGCCGGCAGGCGCAGCGTGTCCAATGCCCGGCGCATGTGACCCAGCCAGGCGTCCCGCTCGGCTGGGCCGACCTTGAACGGTGCGTGGCGCATCCGGAGTCGCGGATGTCCGCGCTGCTCGGAGTAGGTGTGCGGGCCGCCCCAGTACTGGATCAGGAACAGGGTCAGCCGCTCGGTGGCCGGGCCAAGATCCTCTTCCGGGTAGATCGGGCGCAGCAGCGGGTCGGTGGCGACCCCGGCGTAGAACTCGTTCACCAGCTTGCGGAAGGTCGGCTCGCCGCCGACCAGGTCGTAGAAGGAGCCGGCGTCCGGCATCGAGAGGGAGGTAGCCACCCCACCATGGTGCCAGGTGCGCTCGGCGGGCTGGCGGAGCCGAGCGGGCGTCAGCTGGTGGGCGGCTCGGTGGCGGGGGCGGGGGTTCCGCGGCGGCCGGCGCGGCCGGAGTGGCCAGCCTGGGCCGGCCCGGCTGCCCGCGCCGGTGCGGTGGCTGGCACAGCGTCCGGCGTCGCGGCTGGCACGGCGTCGGGTGCGGTGGCTGGCACGGCGTCCGGCGTGGCGGCCGGAACGGCGTCCGGCGCCGCTGTCGGTGGGGCCGCTGCGGCGGATCCGGCCCGGTTCGCCGCCTCGGCGGTGGCGATCGCGTCCGAGAACTCCTGCGGTCTCGGCCACCGCCCGGCCAGGGTCAGCATCAGCACCACCCCGGCCACGCTCCAGAGCCCGACCACCAGGTGCAGGTTCTGCCGGCCCGCGAGCTGCACCAGCACCCCGGTTACCAGCACCGCTCCACCCTGGATGACCTGCACCCCGGTCTGCATGACCCCGAACGCACGGGCCCGGTAGCCCTGCCGCAGCGCCTGCACGAACACGCCGTTGAGGATCGGGAACATGCCGGCGATCGCCAAGCCGGAGACCATGGTCATGGTCACCACTCCGGCGATGCCCGGGTTGGCCATCGCTGGCACCAGGGCCAGCGGGGCGGCGACCGCGAAGAACCGGACCAGCTGCCGGCGCAGGCTCGGCCGAAGCAGCCGGACGATCAGCAGCGCCGCGATCACGTTGCCGATCGGGTTCGCGATCATGATCAGGCCCTGGTAGAAGCCCCGCTGCGACGGGTCACCGGCGGCCAGTTCATGGGCCCAGCCGATCGCCAGCCCCTCCGGGACGATCGCGAACAGCATCGACGCGAACACCAGCATGGCGATCGCGCGCAACACCCGCGAGCCGAACACGATCCGGTAGCCGTCGACCATCTCCCGGACCAGGTTGCTGCGTTCCTCGGCGCGCATCCCGGGCGGCCGGTCGCGCACCCCGAACCGGATGATCAAGCCGGACAGGGCGAACGCGCAAGCGGTGATCACGAGCGCCAGCACCGGGTAGTTGATCGCGATCAGCGCGCCGATCATGAACCCGACCACCTGCGAGAACTGCCCGGCGCTGTTGTTGACCGCGATGCCGAGGGTGACCCGGTCACCGGGCAGGATCATCGGCAGGACCGCCGCCCGGGCGGCCTGCCCGGGCGCGGCGAGCAGCGCGACGAGGAACAGCAGGCCGATCATCAGCCAGATGTAGCCGGGGACCCCACCGTCCTGCACGGCCCCGGTCGGGTTGGCCAGGGCCACCGCGGCAACCACCACCACGACCGCGACCAGCGCCGCCCGGGTCAGGTCGGAGACCACCATCACGCGGCGGTAGCGGTGCCGCTCGGCCAGCGCGGACAGCGCCGGCCCGCCCAGAATCCACGGCAGATACGAGATCGCGAACGAAGCCGCGGTAATCGCCATCGAGCCGGTCTCGACGAACACCACCGCCATCACGGCCGCGCGGGCCATGTAGTCGCCGATCCAGGACAGCAACGTGGCCGCGAGCACCGCGCGATATTCGGCGATGCCGAGAACCTCGCCGAACGTGATCTTCCGTTCGACGGGTCGCTGCTCGTCGGTCACCCCAGGAGCCTTCCGATGGTCACGGACCGTGCATGTTGTGCCTGTAGTCGGATTCTGCCCGATCGAACGACGATGCGCCAGTGCTAACGGCCGTTCAGGTCACCCGGGACGGCCGGTTCCTGCGCTCGATGGTGGATCGTCGGCTCCCCCGACGTTGCGGGGATAGACCCGCGCGGCCAGAATCTGCTCCGAAATGCCCGCCTCCAGGAGCGCTTCCGCCTGCCGTCGTCGCAGCTCACGGCCGATCCGCCACTGGGCGTTCGCGCTGGTCTTGACGATCGTACGGACGACCCCACCTTCCACAGTGACCTGGTCGACCCCGAGCACCTCGGGTGGCTCGATCAGGTCACCGGCCAGGTCCGGATCATCGACGACCCGCTGTGCCCCGCGGCGGAGCGCCTCGGTCGCCTCATCCACCCCGGCGAATCCGATCGGCATGTCGACCACCACCACCGCCGGTCCCTGGCTGCGGTTCCCCACCCGCCGGATCTCCCCATTAGGGACATACCAGTAGACACCCTGTATATCGCGCAGCGTCGTGACCCGTAGCCCGACCGTCTCCACGGTCCCGCTCGCCTCGCCGACGTCGACGATGTCGCCGATCCCGTACTGGTCCTCGAGCAGGATGAACAGCCCGGCCAGCAGGTCCCGGACCAGGCTCTGCGCCCCGAACCCCAGCGCCACCCCGACGATCCCCGCGCCGGCCAGCAGCGGCGCCAGGTCGATGTCGAACTCGCTGAGGACGAGCAGCCCGGCGATCGTGAAGACCAGGATGGTCACGGCGCCGCGCAGCACCGAGCCGATCGCCTCGGCCCGTTGCCGCCGGCGGGCCGGCGCACCCCGGGTGACCTCCTGCACGGTGGCGCGTACCCGCGACGGCAGCGGCCGCAGGATCGCCGGCACCTCGTCGGCGGCGGCCCGCCGCACCAGCCGGTCCACCGCCCGCCGCAGCAGCCACCGGGCGAACAGCGCCAGCCCCAGGATCAGGACCACCCGCAACGGTACGAGAGCAGCCTCGCTCACCTCGGCCAGCCCGCTGTTGCCGGTCAGCTCCCACACCCACTGGCACAGCCGCTCCGACGGCCGGCATTCGGGCTCGGCGTTCTCCTGGAGGACCATCGTGTCACCCCGCTCTCGGCCTACGGTTACCAGTTCGACAGCCTAGGGACGTGCAAAACCGCGCCGGATCGGGGATCATTGCGGTACCCGGCTCGCCGGAGCCGGAGGGAGGGGGCTGCGCCGCGATGCCTGACATACGCCGCCCGGCGAGCTCGGCCGCGTTGATCCTCAACGCTACCTACGAGCCGCTGGGGGTGGTGTCGGTGCGGCGGGCCGCGATCCTGGTCCTGTCGGCCAAGGCGATCTGCCTGGCCGACGGCGACGGCATCCTGCACAGTGCCCGGCGGGCGATGCCGGTGCCGTCGGTGGTCCGGCTGACCCGGTTCGTCCGGGTGCCCTACCGGGCCAACGTCGGGCTCTCCCGGCGCGGCATCTTCGCCCGGGACGGCGGCCGGTGCGCCTACTGCCGGGCCACGGCCGAGACGATCGACCACGTTATGCCGCGCAGCCGGGGCGGCCGGCATGCCTGGGAGAACGTGGTCGCCGCGTGTGCCAGGTGCAACCACCGCAAGGGGGACCGTACGCCAGCCGAGCTCGGCTGGCGGTTGCACACCCTGCCCGGGGTGCCGCGCGGCGCGGCCTGGCGGGTGCTCGGCCACCGGGCGCCGGACCCCCGCTGGTCGGAGTTCCTGCAGCTGGCGCGGTAGCCCGAGCCCCCCGGGTGGCGGGAGAGCCGCCGGTCCGACCTCGGCGGCCAGCTCAGTCGGAGCGGGCGGCGATCAGGGTCGCGAAGATGACCACGTTCTCCGCGTACCCCTCGGCTCCGCCCACCCACCGGCCGCCGCAGGTGATCAGCCGGAGACCGGGCCGGCTGAAGTCGCCGTACACCTCCCGCGCCGGCAGCGCCGCCTTGTCGTAGGAGCGGACGTCGGTGACCTGGAAGGTGGCCACCTGCCGGTCCCGGCGGGCGATCTCGATCCGGGTGCCCCGATCGACGGTGGCCAGCCGGTGGAACACCGCCGGCCCGTCCCGGTCGTCGACGTGCCCCACGATCACCGCCGGGCCGAACTGCCCCGGGGACGGGCCGTCCTCGTACCACCCGGCCTCGTCCGCCCGCCGCATCGACGGCGCGGCGATCGCGCCGTCCGGGTCCAGCCCGACCGGGTGGACCCGGGCCCGCAGCCCGAGCGCCGGGATCTCGATCCGGGTCGGCCGGCTGGGTTCCAGCGCATCGCCCGGTGGCGGGTCGTCCAATCCGGACAGCCAGGCCGGCAGTCGGAACGGTCCGGTGACCTGCCCGAGCGCCAGCCCGATGCTGAACACCCCGACCAGCACCAGCCCGACTGCCAGCAGAGCCCGCCCCCGCATCCCACCTCCTAGCCGGTGCGGCGCCGCACCCCGACCAGCAGGACGGCACCCGCCGCGAGCGCGACCGCCCCCGCCCCGGCGAGCAGGACCGGCCCGGCCGGGCCGAGACCGGCGCCGGCGGCCCCGCCACCGCCGGTCTTCGGCCCGCGGGTTGGTTGGGCCATCGCGAGCACGAACAGCTCGGCCGAGGCGGTCGCGTCGTTGGCGCAGCGTAGGTCGACCTCGTACTCACCGGCCCGGGTGGTGGACGGGACGGTGGCCTGCCCGAGCATCTGCCGGGACCCCTGCTGCGGGGTCAGCGTGAGCTCCCCGAACGCCCTCGACTCGACCGAGGCGGGGTTGAGATCCTCGCCGCAGCTGGCCCGGATGCCGACCTGGTTGCCGGCCTGGATGGTGCTCGGGTTCACCTCGACGAACACGTCGACCTGGGCGGCCGCCGCCCGGGCCGGCGGACCCGCCGGCGCCGTCCCGACCGCCAGCATCGCCGCGGCCGCCAGCGCGAGCGCGACCCGCTGGGTGGATGGCCCTCCGGTGATGCGTCGGCGCCGCGACATAGGAGGATTATCTAATCACAAACCAGCTGATAACCCGCAAATCGTGAATCCGGGCCGCCCACCCGGCCGCCGGCGATCGTATGGCGTGCGTGAACGAAGGTGAACGCTGCAGCGCCGCTACCGCGCCGACAGGGGCGGCTGGCGGGAAACGATTGTTCATACTGCTGAACTGTGATAGAACAACGGGAGGTGGGGCGGCTCGGTACCGTCGTTCCGCGGCACGGAGGGACGAACGCTCATGGCTCGCGCAACCAGACCTGAACCGCCCGAGCTGTCCCGCCGGTCCGTGCTGCAGCTCGGCGGTGGGATGGCCCTGCTGGTCGCCACCGGGGGCTGTGCCGCCGGGGGCTCGGACGATGACGGGCCGGACGACCCGGCCGCCGCCACGCTGCGGATCGCGGTGCCGAGCTATCCCAGCAGCTGGGACCAGGACTTCGTCGGGTTCGACCTGACCGCGCTGATGCTCTACAAGAACGTCTTCCCTTACATGATCGACTACGGGGTGACCACGGTCGACGGAGCGGAGGTGCTGGACACCGGGACCGTCGTGCCGACCTTCGCCGAGTCCTTCGAACCGGACGCCGAGCAGCGGGTGTGGACGCTGCGGCTGCGGCGCGGCGTGACGTTCGCCAGCGGCAACGAGCTGACTGCCGCGGACGTGAAGTGGTCGAAGGACCGGGCGTTCGCCGCGCAGTCCAACGTGGCCGGTATCTACCGCACGATCGGGCTTACCGAGGCCGACCAGGTGCGGGTGGTCGACGACTACACCGTGGAGTTCCACCAGGAGTTCCCGAGCGCGCTTACCCGGCAGATCCAGGCGATCTCGCTGTACGTCTTCGACTCGCAGGAGGCGCAGGCGCACGCCACAGAGGACGATCCGTGGGCCACCGAATGGTTCACCAACAACCCGCCCACCGGTGGCTACTTCAACGTCGCGGACGCGGTCCAGGGCCAGCAGGTCGAGCTCACCGCCAACTCCGGCTACTCGGGACCGGAGCCGGCGCAGATCGGGACGATCCGGCTGACCGTCGTGCCCGCGGCGGCCAACCAGCGGCTGCAGCTGCAGAACGGCGATGTCGACATCGCACTGGGTCTGAGCCGGCGGGACGCCCAGGACCTGCGCGAGGCCGAGGGAATCCAGGTCATCTCGGCGGCCAGCAACGAGCAGGTCGCGATCCAGATGTCGGTGACCACCGCTCCGTTCGACAACGTCGAGGTGCGCAGGGCGCTGGCGTACGCGGTGCCGTACGAGCAGATCATCGCCAACGTGTACGGCGGGGATGCCCGGCCCACCCAGAGCCTGGTGCCGCTGGACATGCCCGGCTACGACCCGCGCGGCTACCCGTACACCCACAACCCGGAGCTGGCCCGGCAGGCGCTGGACGCGGCCGGGGTGGGCCCGGTCCGCGCGGAGCTGGTGTTCGAGACCGACAACGAGGTGCAGCAGCAGATCGCGGTGCTGGTGCAGAGCGAGGCGGCGAAGGTCGGGATCGAGCTGGAGCTGACCCCGCTCGACCCGGCCACCCTGGGCGAGCGGCGGGGGCAGCGGAGCATCGCGCTGCAGATCACCACCGGTCAGCTGTGGGTCAACGATGTCGAGTACATGCTCGCCACCAGTTTCGTCGAAGGGGCGGCGCTGAACTACTCGAACTACACCAACTCGGAGGTGGAGCAGACCTACGAGGACTCGCACACCATCGTGGACGAAGCCGAGCGGAACCAGCTCTGGCTGCGGGTGCAGGAGATCCTCGCCGAGGACGTACCGTGGGCGATCATCTGCCAGCCGAACTTCAACCTGCCGGTGCGCGAGCACGTCGCCGGCTGGGTGCAGCCGATGGACGGGCTGGCCCGGCTGCGCTACCTGCGCACGTCGGCGTGACCGGGACGCTGGCGAACCCCGATGCGGCTGCTCCGGTTCGTCGCGCGGCGGCTGCTTCTGCTGGTGCCGGTGCTGCTCGGGGTGGTGGTCGTGACCTTCCTGCTGGTGCGGGTGCTGCCCGGCGACCCGATCCGGACCATCCTGGGTCCGAACGCGACCGAGGCGGACGCCGCCGCCGCCCGCGCCCGGTACGGCCTGGATCAGCCACTGTGGCGGCAGTTCGTGGACTACCTGCGGGGGCTGGGAACCGGCGACCTCGGCAGGTCGATCCAGAGTGGCGGGTCGGTAACCTCGGAGCTGGCACTGCGGGTCGGCCCGACCCTGGAGCTGGTGGTGCTGGCGCTGGCGGTGGCGCTGGTGGTGGCGACGGTGCTCGGGATCTGGTCGGCCCGCCGGGCGCACCGGATCGGCGACCACAGCATCCGGGTGCTGGCGCTGGCCGGGAACTCACTGCCGGACTTCTGGCTGGGGCTGGTGCTGATCCTGGTCGGTTACAGCGTGCTGGGCTGGTTTCCGGCGCCCAGCGGACGGGTCGACCCGGACACCCACCTCACGCCGGTCACCGGAGCGGACCTGCTCGACGCGGTGCTGACCGGCAACGGCCCGGCGTTCGGCTCGGCGCTGGGCTACCTGGCGCTGCCGGTGGCGACCTTGTCGATCGTGATCGTGGCCCCGCTGCTGCGCAGCGTCCGGGCCTCGGCCCTGGAGGTGCTGCGCTCCGAGGCGTACACCGCGGCCGCCGCGCATGGGCTGCCGGACCGGCTGCTGCGGCGCGGTTACCTGGTCCGGGCCGCGCTGTCCCGGTTACCCGCCCTGGCGGCGCTGGTGTTCGGGTTCGGGATCGGCTCCACTGTGCTGGTCGAGTATGTGTTCTCCTGGCAGGGATTCGGCCAGTGGGCGTTGCGGGGCCTGCTGTTCCGGGACTACCCGGTGGTGCAGGCGTCGGTGCTGGTGATCGCGGCCGGCTACGTGCTGGTGTTCCTGGTCGCGGACGTGGTGCACGCGATGCTCGACCCGCGGGTGAGGATCTGATGGCCGCGCCCGGGCCCGGCGCCGGCGGGGGGCGGCGGTTCGCGACCGGCCTGATCGTGAGCGGGTCGGTGGTCCTGGCGCTGGCGGTGCTGGCCGCCGCGCTGGCACCGCTGCTCAGCCAGTGGGGACCGACCGAGATCGACCCGGCCGGGACGCTCGCACCGCCCGGCGGCGACCACCTGCTGGGCACCGACGTGAACGGCATGGACGTGTGGAGCCGGGTGCTGCACGCGGCCAGAGTGGACCTGGGGATCGTGGTCGCGGCGGTGGCGCTGGCCGTGCTGTTCGGCAGCGCGCTCGGGCTGGTGGCCGGCTACCTGGGCGGCTGGCTGGACGACCTGCTGATGCGGCTGCTGGACATCTTCCAGGCCTTCCCGATGTTCATCATGGCGCTGGTGGTGGCGGCGCTGCTCGGCGGCGGGACGATAAACCTGGTGATCGTGATCGCCCTGGTCAACGCACCGGCGTACGCCCGGCTGGTGCGGGCCGAGGCACGCTCGGTCCGGGAGCTGCCGTTCGTGGAAGCCTCGGTCACCTCCGGGTCGGGGACGCTCGCGGTGCTGTGGCGGCACGTACTTCCGAACAGCCTCACCCCGGTCCGGGTGATCGCGCCGCTGAACTGCGGCTGGGCCATGCTCACCCTGGCTGGCCTGTCGTTCCTCGGACTCGGGGTGCCGGTCCCGACCGCCGAGTGGGGGGCCATGATCAGCCTCGGCGCCAGCGACGTGGTGGCCGGCCGCTGGTGGACCTCGGTGCCGCCCGGGCTGTTCCTGCTCGCGTCGGTGCTGGGGTTCAGCCTGCTCGGCGAGGGTTTGCAGGAGCGAGCCGCCACCGGTGGCCCGGCCAGCAGTGGGGTGGGCCGATGACCCCACTGCTCTCGATCGAGAACCTGTCGGTGGTGATCCATCGCTCTGATCCTGGTGACTCGGGCCGGCAGATCGCCGCGCTCAGCAACGTCTCGCTGGACGTCAACGCCGGCGAGGTGGTCGGGCTGGTCGGGGAGAGCGGCGGCGGCAAGAGCATGGTGGCCCGGTCCATCGTCGGCCTGTTGCCACCCGGCTCCCGCGCCACCGGCCGGGTGCTGTTCGCTGCCCGCCCCGGTGCTGGTGAGCAGGTGGACGTGCTGACCATGGACCGGGCCGCCCTGGCCGGGCACCGGGGCCGGGGGGCCGCGCTGTGCTTCCAGAACCCGCGCGGGGCGCTGAGCCCCACCCGGACCGCCGGGCGGCAGCTCACCGACCGGCTCACCACCCACCAGGGGATGGCCCTGGGTCGGGCCCGCGAGGCTGCCCGGGAGCTGTTCGAGCAGGTCGGCATCCGGGACCCGGGCCGCCGGCTGGACGCGTACCCGCACGAGCTGTCCGGCGGGATGGCGCAACGGGTGATGATCTCGCTGGCCACCGGCTGCGCGCCCGGCCTACTGATCGCCGACGAGCCGACCACCGGCCTGGATGTGACGCTGGCCCGGGAGATCCTGCGGCAGCTGCGGCACGCCGCGGACACCGACCGGCGCGGGGTGCTGCTGATCTCCCATGACCTGGCGTCGGTCGCCGAGGTGTGCGACCGGGTGGTCGTGCTCTACGCCGGCGCGGTGGTCGAGACCGGGCCGGCCGGGCGGGTGCTGCGGACCCCGGCTCACCCGTACACCCGGACGCTGGTCGCCTCGGTGCCGCAGGTGGACGGCCACCCGGTGGTCGCCACCCCGGGCGGGATGCCACTGCTGGCGCGGGCCCCGACCGCCTGCCCGTTCGCCCCCCGGTGCGGGCACGCCGACGACACGTGCCGCACCCAGCACCCGGCCACCACCGAGTGGGGGGCCGGATGGCAGGTCGCCTGCTACCACCCGCAGGCGGAGAACCTGGCGGGGAACCTGGCCGGGAGCCCGGCCACGCAAGCGGGTGGCGCGAGAACCGCCACCCAGGCCGGGCCGGCCGGACCACGTCCCCCGGCCGGCCCGGCCGCCCCCGTACCCGCCGCGGTCCCCCGGACCGTGCTCTCGGTCGAGGACGCGCATGTGGTCTACCGGAGCCGGTTCGGCGGCGGCGGGCACCATGCGCTGCGCGGCGTCAGCCTGCAGGTGGCGGCCGGCGAGACGGTGGGCGTGGTGGGGGAGAGCGGCTGCGGCAAGAGCACCCTGGCCCGGCTGGTGCTCGGCCTGGTCCGGCCGGCCGCCGGCCGGGTCACGCTGGCCGGCCACGACCTGTCCCGGATCCGCGGCCGGCGGCTGCGGAGGCTGCGGATCCGGGCGCAGCTGGTGTTCCAGGACCCGATCGGGTCGCTCAGCCCGCGCCGGACCGCCGCCGACGCGATCGCCGAGCCGCTGCGGGCGCAGGGCGTGCCGGCCGCCGAGCGGGCCGGCCGGGTAGCCGCGGCGCTGGCCCGGATGGGGCTGGACGAGTCGATCCTGCCGCGCCGGCCGCACGAGCTCTCCGGCGGGCAGGCGCAGCGGGTCGGGATCGCCCGGGCGCTGGTCGGCGGGCCGGATCTGGTGGTCTTCGACGAGCCGACGTCCGCGCTCGACGTCACGGTGCAGGCGCAGATCCTGCAGGTGGTCGCCGAGCTGACCGGCGACGAGTCCCGCGGCCGGGTGTTCATCTCCCACGACCTGGCCACCGTCCGCGGGTTCTGCGACCGGGTGGTGGTGCTCTATCTCGGCCGGGTGGTGGAGGAGGGGCCGGTGGCCGAGGTGTTCAGCAACCCCCGGCATCCCTACACCCGGGCACTGCTGTCCAGTGTGCCCAGTCTCGGTGCCGGGTTCGCCGGTCCGCGGCTGGAGCTGGTCAGGGATCTGGAGGAGGCCGACGCGGCCACCGGCTGCCCGCTGGCCGCCCGTTGTCCACTGGTGACCGACCGGTGCCGGGCCGAGCCGCAGGAGCTGGTCGGCTACGGGGCGAGCCGGGCAGCGTGCTGGCGGGTACCGGAGATGCCGGAGCTGTTGAGGGGTGGTGGAGCAGGTGCCTGACCGGCCGATCCGGCTGGCGGTCGACATCGGGGGGACGTTCGTGGACGCGATGGAGCTGGACGCGCGTACCCAGCGGGTCCGGTTCCGCAAGGCGCCGACCACCCCGGCCGCGCCGGCCGACGGGGTGCTGGCGGCGGTGGCCGCGCTCGGCACCGATCTATCCGAGGTGGAGCTGTTCATCCACGGCACCACGCTCGGGCTCAACGCGGTGCTGGAGCGGCGCGGCGCGATCACCGGGATCATCACCAACGCCGGCTTCCGGGACATCTTCCTGATCGGCCGGGGCAACGTCCCCCCCGAGCACATGTACGACTTCCAGTACGAGCGGCCGGCCAGCCTGGTGCGCCGGCGGCACACCGCCGGGGTCCGGGGCAGGTTAGACTACAAGGGACGAGTGGTCGAGGAGCTGGACCCGGACAGCGTCCGGGAGGCCGCCCGGGTGCTGGTCGACGAGCACGGGGTGCGGTCGATCGCGGTGTGCTTCCTGCACTCGTTCCTGGACCCGAGCCACGAGCAGGCCGCGGCCGCGCTCATCCGGGCGGCCCACCCACAGGTGAGCGTGTCGGTGTCCACCGACATCGTCCGGGAGTACCGGGAGTACGAGCGCACCAGCACCACAGTGCTGGACGCGTACATCCGGCCGATTTTCGAGCGGTACGTGGACGCGCTGGCGGCCGGGCTGGCCGGGGACGGCTTCGCCGGCCGGTTCCTGATCATGCGCTCCGGCGGTGGGTCGATGACCGCCGACGCGGCCCGGGTCTCACCTACCCACACCGTGCTGTCCGGCCCGGCCGGCGGGATCGTCGGCGCCGGCTACCTGGCCGAGGCGCTGGGCCGGGACAACCTGCTCACGTTCGACATCGGAGGGACGTCGCTGGACACCTGCGTGATCGAGCAGGGGGCGGCGGCCGCCGCGTACGAAGCGCAGCTGGAGCACTTCCCGCTGCTGATCCCGGCCTACGACATCCGCACCATCGGGGCCGGCGGCGGCTCGATCGCCTGGCTGGACCGGGGGTTGCTGAAGGTGGGGCCGCACAGCGCCGGTGCCGACCCGGGGCCGGTGTGTTACGGCCGGGGTGGCACCCGGCCGACCGTCACCGACGCCTCGGTGGTGCTCGGCTACCTCGACCCGGACCGGTTCCTGGCCGGCGAGATGGGGCTGCACGCCGAGGCGGCCACGAAGGCGCTGGACGAGCAGGTCGCCCAGCCGCTCGGGCTGCCGGTGGTGGCCGCCGCGGCCGGCGTCTACGACGTGCTGCTGGCCCGCACGGTCGGGGCGGTCCGGCAGATCACCGTCGAGCGGGGACACGACCCGCGGCGGTTCTCGCTGCTCGCGTACGGGGGAGCCGGGCCGCTGCTGGCCGCCCTACTGGCCCGGGAGATGGGCATCCAGGAGGTGGTGGTGCCGTTGGCGCCGGCCGGGTTCTCGGCCTGGGGGATGCTCAGTGCGGACATCGTGGACGACTTCTCGCGGACCGTGCTGGCCGAGCTGGATGACGCCGCCGCGGCCCGGCTGGCGGACCAGTTCCGGGAGGTGGAGGCGGAGGCGGCCGGGTCGCTGGCCGGGCAGGGGGTGCCGGAACAGCGGGCGGTGCTGGAGCGGCAGCTGGAGCTGCGCTACCTCGGTCAGGAGCACTCGATGATCGTGACGGTGGGGCGGGATTTGGCCCCGGAGCCGGTCCGGCGGTCCTTCGAGGAGCTGCACCGGGCCCGCTACGGGCACGCCATGGACAACCCGGTGCAGATCCTCAACCTGCGGGTCCGCGCGATCGGCCGGTCCGACCGGCCGGGGCTGGTCCGCCCGCCGGCCGGCGACGGCGACCCGGCGCGGGCGCTGCTGTCCCACCGGGAGGCGTACGACTTCGGGGCGCGGGCGGTGGCCCGGTTCGCGGTCTACGACCGGTCCAGGCTGGCGCCTGGTGACCGGTTCACCGGCCCGGCGCTGGTCGACGAAGGCACCGCCACCACCGTGGTACCGGGCGGGTCCGAGGTCGAGGTGGACCCGTACGGGCACCTACTGCTCCGGGAACTGCCGTGAGCGCTGGAGCGAACCGATGGCGATGAACAGGTTGGACGGTGCACGCGCCGAAGTGGTGCGCTGCTACCTGCTCTCGGCCGCCGAGGAGATGCGGGCCACGCTGATCCGGACCTCGTTCAACCCGGTGATCTACGAGGTGCACGACTTCGGGATCTCGCTCTACGACGCCGACCTGCGGCTGGTGGCGGAGGCGACCGGGCTGGCGTTCTTCCTGGGCGCGAACGACTTCTCGCTGCGCAAGGGGGTGGAGTACGTCGGTCGGGAGAACCTCCACCCGGGCGACGTGGTGCTGCTCAACTATCCGTACTGGAACGCTGCCCACTCCTACGACGCCACCCTGTTCGCGCCAGTGTTCCACACCAACGAGGTGGTCGGGTTCCTGTGCGTCCGGGCACACTGGATGGACCTGGGAGCCAAGGACCCGGGCTACGTGCTCGACTCCACCGACGTGCACCAGGAGGGGCTGCTGTTCCCGGGTACGAAGGTGGTCTCCCGGGGCGAGCCGGTGCGCGAGATCCACGAACTGATCCGGTTCAACTCCCGGATGCCGGAGGAGGTGCTCGGCGACCTGCACGCCCAGATCGCGGCGCTGCGCACAGGCGAGCGGCGGCTGCGGGAGATCCTGGCCAAGTTCGGCCGGTCCACGGTCGATGCGGCCGTCGACTGGATGGTCGCCGACGGTGAGGCGCGCACCCGGGCCGCGCTGGCGGCCCTGCCGCAGGGTTCCTGGACCGCGGTGGACTGGCTGGACGACGACGGCATCACCGCCGACCCGGTCCGGATGCAGGCCACCGTCACGATCGCGGACGGGGAGTTCACGGTCGACTTCGCCGGCTCGGCACCGGCCGCCGCCGGCCCGATCAACATGCCGTTCGGTGCGACCGAGGCGATCTGCAAGGTGGTGCTGAAGTCGCTGACCTCGCCCGACCAGCCGTCCAACCAGGGCACGGTGGCTCCGCTGCGGGTGCGGGCCGAGCCGGGCACGCTGTTCCACGCGGTCTACCCGCAGCCGACGTTCACACTGTGGACCGGCATCGTGGCGGTGGAGCTGGTGCTGAAGGCGCTGGCGCAGGGGATGCCGGAGCGGCTGGCGGCGTCCTCGGGCGGGGACGTGCCCGGGTTCATGATGGTCGGTACCCACCCGGACACCGGGCGGCTGTTCGCGTTCAGCAACAACGAGCCGAGCGGCTGGGGCGGGACCCCGCACCACGACGGCATGAACGCCGCCAGCCACGTGTCCGGCAGCACCGGCCGGGCCACCCCGATCGAAGTACTCGAATCTCGAACGGGGATGTGCGTGGAGCGGTGGGAGATCCGGACCGACTCCGGCGGGGCCGGGCGGCACCGGGGCGGGTGCGGGCTGCGGCGCGACATCCGGTTCGTCACGCCGGGCGAGTTCCTGACTGTCATCAAGAAGACCCGGAGCCGGCCATGGGCGCTGGCGGGCGGCCTCGAACCGGAGCCGAACCAGCTGGTGATCTTTCCGGGCACCGACCGGGAGCGGCGGGTCAGCACCGCCCGCACCCCGGTGGTGCCCGGCGACCGGGTCACCGTGCTCACCGCGGGGGGTGGTGGGCACGGTGGCCCGGCCGGCCGGGACCCGGCGGCGGTGCGCGACGACGTCGCCGAGGGATACGTGTCCCCCGCCGCGGCAGGGCGGCTGTACGGAGTGGACCCCGATGCCTGAGATCGACGGGGCGACGGCCGAGGTGGTACGCAGCTACCTGGCGGCGGCGGCCGAGGAGATGCGGGCGACGCTGGTGCGCACCGCCTTCAACCCGGTGATCTACGAGGTGCACGACTTCGGCATCTCGATCTACGACGCGGATCTGCGGCTGGTGGCCGAGTCGACCGGGCTGACCCGGTTCCTGGGGGCCAACGACTACTCGATCCGCCGCGGGGTGGAATACGTGGGTCGGGAGAACCTCTGTCCGGGCGACGTGGTGTTGCTGAACTATCCGTACTGGAACGCCGCCCACTCCTACGACGCGACCCTGTTCGCGCCGGTCTTCCATACCGACGAACTGGTCGGGTTCCTGTGTGTCCGGGCGCACTGGATGGATCTGGGAGCCAAGGATCCGGGCTACGTGCTCGACTCCACCGACGTGCACCAGGAAGGGCTGGTCTTCCCCGGTACCAGGGTGTTCGCGGCTGGCGAGCCGGTGCGGGAGGTGCACGAGCTGATCCGGTTCAACTCCCGGATGCCGGAGCAGGTGCTCGGGGACCTGCACGCGCAGGTGGCCGCGCTCCGCACCGGCGAGCGTCGGCTGGTCGAGCTCCACGCGCAGTTCGGACCCTCGGTGGTCGAGGCCGCGGTGGCGGCCGCGATCGGGGCGGCGGAGCAGTCGGCGTCCGAGGCAGTGGGCCGGCTCCCGCAGGGCTCGTGGAGCGCGGTGGACTGGCTGGACGACGACGGCGTCACCAGTGACCCGGTGCGGATGCAGGTCACCGTCACGATCGCGGACGGCGAGTTCACGGTGGACTTCGACGGCTCCTCGCCGGCCGTACCCGGGCCGGTGAACCTGCCGCTGGGCTCGACCATCGCCACCTGCCGGGTGGCGTTCAAGGCGGTCACCACACCGTTCGAGCCGACCAACGCCGGCCACTTCGCCCCGCTGCGGGTACGCGCGGAGCCGGGTACCTTGTTCCACGCGGTCTACCCGGCTGCCACCTTCACACAGTGGACCGGCATCGTCGCGCTGGAGCTGATCTACCAGGCGCTCGCGCAGGGGATGCCGGACCGGCTGGCCGCCTCCTCCGGCGGGGACGTGCCCGGGTTCATGCTGGTCGGTGCCCACCCGGACACCGGGCAGCGGTACGCGGTCAGCAGCAACGAGCCGGTCGGCTGGGGCGGCACGGTCCGGCACGACGGGATCGGGCCCGCCAACCATCTGTGCCAGACCCAGGCCCGCACCACCCCGGTGGAGGTGCTGGAGACCCGGACCGGGGTCCGGGTGGAGCGGCTGGAGACCCGCACCGACTCCGGCGGCGCCGGCCGGTTCCGGGGCGGCGCCGGGCTGCGGCGGGATCTGCGGTTCCTGGCGCCGGGCGAGCTGCTGACGGTGGTGAAGAAGACCAAGTCCGCGCCGTGGGCGCTGGCCGGCGGCCGGAGCCCGGGGCCCACCCAGGTGATCCTGTTCCCGGACACCCCGCAGGAGCGGCGGGTCAGCACGGCCCGGACCCAGGTGGTGCCCGGTGACCGGTGCACGGTGCAGACCGCCGGGGGCGGCGGGCACGGGGACCCGACCGCCCGGGAGCCGGCGGCGGTCCGCCGGGACGTGGCCGACGGGTACGTGTCCCGGCAGGCCGCCCGGGATGTCTACGGGGTGGCGCTGTGAACGGAGACCTGCTGCTGACCAACTGCACGGTGGTGGACGGGCGGGTGGTCACGGGCACCGGCCCGGTCCCGGACGCCGCGGTCTGGGTCCGCAGTGGCCGGATCGCCGCGGTCGGGCCGGTCGAGCCGGTGCGCGCGCAGGCCTATGCGGCCGGCACGGTCGCCGAGCACGACCTGACCGGCGCGTACCTGACCCCCGGCCTGGTCAACATGCACACCCACCTGTCCCTGTCGCTGCCCGGGGAAGGCGGGGACGGGGTACGCGGGATGGGGCCGCACGAGCTCGCCCTCTACATGGCCGACGGAGCCCGCCGTACCCTCCTGTCCGGAGTGACGACGGTGCGCTGCGTGGCCGAGAAGGACCACGCCGACTTCGCGTTGCGGCGGGCGATCGACGCCGGCCAGGCGGCTGGGCCGCGGATCTACACCGCCGGCCGGGCACTGGTGTGCACCGGCGGGCACGGCCACGGCGGCACCGAGACGCTGGAGTGCGACGGCCCCGACGAGTTCCGCCGCGGAGTTCGCAGCCAGGTCCGGGCCGGCGCCGACCTGATCAAGGTGATGATCTCCGGTGGGATCGCCGGCGAGCACGAGCAGATCGACACCCCGCAGCTGCTGCCGGACGAGCTGGCGGCGGTGCTGGACACCGCGCACGCCTGGGGCCGGAAGGTGACCGCCCACGCCGGGCCGGCCGGCGCGATCGCCGACGCGGTGGAGCGGGGTCTGGACTGTGTGGAGCATGGCTACCAGCTGACCGCGCCGGTGGCGGCGGCGATGGCCGCGCGCGGCACCGCACTGGTGCCGACCCTGCTGGTCACCAGATGCAAGGATTTCTTCGACGAGCTGGCGGTGCCGGACTGGATGAAGAGCCGCTCGCTGGCGGCCGGACCCCGGCACCTGGAGAGCTTCGGGTTGGCGGTGGCGGCCGGGGTGGAGGTGCTGCTGGGCAGCGACATGCCGCCGTTCTGGCCGTTCGAGGGCACCACCGCCACGGTCCGGGAGCTGGAGCACATGTCCGAGGGCGGGATCGGCCCGGCCCGGGCGCTGTACGCGGGCACGCTGGGCCCGGTGCGGTGGCTCGGTGCCGAGCCGGATCTGGGTACCGTGAAGGTCGGCAAGCTCGCCGACCTGATCGCGATGGACGGTGACCCGTCCGCGGACCCGTCCGCGTTCCGCACCATCCGGTGGGTGATGAAGCAGGGCCGGGTGGTACGCGACGACCGGGCGGACCGGAGCCGGCCGTGACCCGCAAGCTGGTCGCCCGGGCGTACGGCGAGCCGGAGCGGGTGCTGGCGGTGGAACTGTTCGCGCTGCACCGGGGCCGGGGCGGTGCGCCCGCCGGTGACCCGGGTGGTGCCGCTGGCGGAGGCGCCGGCCGCGCTGGCCGACCTGGCCGCCCGGCGTACCACCGGGAAGCTGGTGGTCCAGATTGGAGGGGGATGATGGCGGCTGCGGGCGATGTCACCGAGGTCTACGATCTGCGGGTGACAGTGGACTCGATCGAGGGCCGGTCGGTGTGCGGGATGGCGGTCGGCGACTACTGCGAGCTGGTGCACAGTGCCCAGCTGCGGCTGCCGGACGGGAAGCACTTCTGCGTCTACGCGCTGGCGTCGGTGCTGCCGTTCCTGGCCGCCAAGCAGCGGGATCTGCCGGCCGGGGACTGGCTGGAGCAGGACACCCGGTTCACTTGCCCGGACCCGGAGGAGCGGCTGGTGATGCGGGTGGAGCGGGTCGGTCGCCGGCGGATCGACTCGACGGAGCTGACGTGAGCCGGGTGGAGGTCGGGCTCGGGCTGCAGGCCGACAAGCGGCCCGGGGACTACGCCCGGCTGGCGCGCCGGGCCGAGGCGGACGGGTTCGACGTGCTGAGCGTGTTCGGCGACCTGATGTTCCAGCCGCCGATCGCCGCGCTGCTGGAGATGGCGGCGGCCACCGACCGGGTCCGGCTGGGGCCGGCGTGTCTCAATCCGTACTCGATGGCGCCGTACGAGATCGCCGGCCAGGTCGCCGCGCTCGACCTCGCCTCGCGCGGCCGCGCGTACCTGGGGCTGGCCCGCGGCACCTGGCTCGCGGAGGTCGGGATCGGACAGACCCGGCCACTGGCCACCCTGGCGGACGCGGTGGAGGTGGTCTACCGGCTGCTCGGCGGAAATCCCGACGGGTACCAGGGAACGGTGTTCCGGCTGGCGCCCGGCATCCGGCTGGGTTACCCGGTGCAGCGCCCCGACCCGCCGCTGCTGATCGGTGCCTGGGGACCGCGCGGGGTGGCGCTGGCCGGCCGGATCGCAGACGAGGTCAAGGTCGGCGGCAGTGCCAACCCGGAGCTGGTGCCGGTGATCCGGGACCGGGTGCGGGCTGGGGCGCTGGCGGCCGGGCGGGACCCGGATGAGGTCGGGGTGGTATTCGGCGCGGTGACGGTGGTCGACCCGGACGGCGCGGCCGCGCGGACCCGGGCGCGCACCGAGGTGGCGATGTACGTGGCGGCGGTCGCGGACCTGGACCCGACCGTCACCGTCCCACCCGACCTGCTGGTACGGGTGCGGGAGCTGGTCGATGCCGGAGAGCACGTGGCGGCCGGGCGGCTGGTCCCGGATGACGTGCTGGACCGGTTCGCGTTCGCCGGCACGCCGGAGCAGGTGGCGCAGCGGGCGCAGGCGCTGATCGACGCCGGTGTGCGCCGGGTGGAGTTCGGCACCCCGCACGGGCTCACCGACGCGGGCGGGGTGGCGCTGCTCGGCTCGGTGGTCCTGCCGCTGCTGCGCCGCACGCCCGGTGGCGTCAGGACGGACGACCGCAGAGACTGATGAGCGCCGGGCGGACCGCCGCCCGATCGGCGTGGTCGAAGGTCGCACCGATGTGTCCGTCGGGGCGGACGAGCACCGCGGGAGCGGTCCAGCCGGCCGGCGTGATGCTCCGGACGCGGTCCTCGAACCCGGTGATGTCCGCGGCGCCGACGACGGCGAACCTCCCACCGCGCAGCGCCTCGTACAGCCGGGTGCCGTCGGCCAGGGCGAAGTCCGCCATCCGGGTGCCGACCAGTTTGTGCGCGGCGCGCGGTGCCCGATAGGCGAACCCGACACCGCTGAGCCGACCGACAAGTCGCCGCTGCACCGCCGGGATGCGCACCACCGTCCCGCCGATCAGCCCGCGCAGCGCCCGCGCCAGCCGGGGCTTGAGCATGGCCAGCCGGATGATCGTGCCGCTGATCCGCACCACCTGCCGGCCGACCGGATGCCGCTCGGCGTGGTAGGTGTCGAGCAGCGCGTCCGGTGCCCCGCGCAACACCGAGACGAGCTTCCAGCTGAGGTTGGCGGCGTCCTGCAGGCCGGTGTTCATGCCCAGGCCGCCGGCCGGTGAGTGGCAGTGTGCCGCGTCCCCGACCAGGAACACCCGCCGCACCCGGTACTGCGGCGCCTGCCGTTCATCGCTGTGGAACCGGGACAGCCACCGCGGGTCGTGCATCCCAAAGTCGGTACCGAGCGCCCGTACGGTCACCGCGCGGACCTCGTCCAGGCTCAGCGGAGCGTCGTCGGGTACCTCCCGGCGCCGGTCCCAGCAGAAGATGCGCCACCAGCCGTCACCGAACGGCGCGACGAACGCGAACTCTTCGCCGGCACCGTTGACGGTCAGTGCCGTTGCGGGCTCCTCCCGCAGCCGTACGTCCGCCAGCATGATCGATCTCAGGACGGACCGGCCCGGAAACGGGACCCCGATGGCCTCCCGCACCGCGCTGCGGATGCCGTCGGCGCCCACCAGGTAGGCCGCGTGGTGGGTGGCCACGGCCCCGTCCGGACCGGCCACGTCCGCTGCCACCCGGGACCCGTCCTGCCGCACGTCGACGACCGTCGCCTGGTAGTCGATCCGGACGCCGGCCTTGACCGCCCGCTCGAGCAACACCTGCTCGACGTTGTACTGCGCGGTGATCAGCAGGTACGCGAACCGGCTCGGCAGCTGCCCGAAGTTGGCGTGCACCCGCTCGAACAGGCGGGCCTCGGTCAGCCGGGCCACGCCCGTCGCCTGCAGGTTCTCGGCCAGGCCACGGGCGTCCAGGACCTCCATGGTGCGGGCGTGCACGGCGAAGGCGCGGGACAGGTTCGACATCTCGCCGCTGCGCCGTTCCAGCAGCCTGACCGAGACTCCGGCCTCGGCCAGGTCACCGGCCAGCAGCAGCCCGGTGGGCCCGGCCCCCACCACGATCACATCCGCCATGGCTGTCTCCATCACCACCTCCGATGCGGGCAACGTGTGGCCATGGTCAGCTCCACGTGGAAGGTGCGGGTCATAGGAGGACGGTAGATTACCGCGTACGCGCCGCGCATCTGTCACGTGACCGGCCGCCGGGGGTTCCGGTGGGCCGGCGTTCCCTACTATGGTGACGTGGCCCGTCGCGACCCGGTACCGGATCGGGATGCCGTGCGTGTGCTGGTGGTGGTCGGTCCCGGGGTGGTGGCGGACTTGGCCCTGCTGCGGGAGATCGTCGAGCCGGAGTTCCGGGTACTCGGGGTGGCCGGGCAGCTGGCGCCGGCCGCTGACCCGGACCGGTTGCGGGAGCTGCTGACCGGCGCCGGCCGGGAGGGGCCGTCGGCGGTGGTGGCGCTGCCCGGGCCGGAGCCGGCGGCCCGGCGGCTGACCCGGGAGCCGGGGCCGCACGCCGCCCGTACTGTCTGGTATGACCTGGCGCGCACCGGTCCGCTGGCGGTCGCCCCGGGGAGCGCGCACCTGTCCGGCCGCGGGGTGGCGGGGCTGGTGTGGGCGGTCCGGCACGCCGTGCACCGGGTCCGGCACCCGCCCCGCCGGATCGGCTACGGCGACGACCCGGACCAGTGGGCCGAGCTGCGGATGCCGGACCGGGCACCCGGGCCGGCGCCGGTGCCGGTGCCGGTGGCGGTGCTGGTGCACGGTGGCTTCTGGCGCTCGATCTGGGGCGCCGACCTGCTGGACGCGCTCGCGATCGACCTGGCCCGCCGCGGCTTCGCGGCCTGGAACCTGGAGTACCGGCGGCCAGACCAGCACGGCTGGGCGGCCACCACCGCGGACCTCGCCGGCGGGCTGGCCGCGCTGGCGACCGTGGCCGGGGACGGGGCCCCGCTGGACCTCGACCGGGTGGCAGTGATCGGGCACTCGGCCGGTGGCCAGCTCGCGCTGCGGGTCGCGGCGGACACCGGGCGGGTGGCGCTGGCGGTCTCGCTGGCCGGGGTGCTGGACCTGGTCGAGGCGGAGCGCCGGTGGATCGGCACCGGCGCGGTGGCCGCCGCGCTCGGCGGCACCGCGGCCGAGCTGCCGGAGACCTACCGGGGCGCTGACCCGTTGGCCCGGCTGCCGCTGGGCGTGCCGCAGCTGGTGGTGCAGGGCCGCGACGACGACCTGGACCTGATCGACCTCAACCGCCGGTACGCGCGGGCGGCCCGGGCGGCCGGCGACGAGGTGACGCACCTGGAACAGCCCGGGGACCATTTCGCGGTGATCGACCCGGGCTCGGAGATCTGGCACGCCACCGCTACCGCGATCACCAGCCGGCTCGTCCCCGATCAGCGGTGATCGTCGGGTCACGCTGACACGTCTCGCAGTCAAGACGTGAACGCCACCAGCTCCCTGAGCCACTCGGACAGCCGCCCGATCTCGTCGGCCGAGGCCATACCCAGTGGCTGTGGTCGGTGGAACCGCTGGGTAGAGACCGCAGTAATGTCCTCGGTGCGTGCCCAGCTGGGACGTACCAGCCCGGATTCTGGGGAGTCGATCCGCACGTGGTGGTCCAGGCCACGGTCCCGGGTGGTCAACGGCACCACGATGGCCATACCGATGGGAAACCGGCAATGGGTGGCGGAGCCTACGACCACGGCGGGACGTACGCCGCCCTCCTCGTGGCCGACCGGGTTACCAAAGTCCACCAGCCACACCTGCCACGGTGCGATTCCGAGTCGACTCACTCGTTGTACTCCGGGTACTCGTCGCGCCCGGGAGGCAGACCGGCACCGGCAGCGGCGTCGGTCAGCGAGGCCTCGGCCCGGTAACTGGCCCACTCCTGCGGGTCGGACTGCAGCTCCGCGTACCGCACCATGATCTTGTTGACCCGGTGCTCCCTGATGAGCCGCTGCAGTGCCTCAGCAAGGGGCACGCCAGCGAAGTCGTTCCTTGCGATCTCCGCCAGTTCGTCTCGAAGACTGCCGTCGAGCTGCATCGTCGTGGTGGCCATAGCAACCACCATAGCTACTGCTATAGCAGATGGCCAATGAAGGGGTACGTCTCGGTGATCGCCCGGGGCGACTCCCGCCGACGGCATCGCTGATCCGCGTGTAGCTCGCCACATGAGGCTGGATCGCTGCCATGAGACAAGATCGCTTGCGGGTGGTCGGGCCGGCCGGAGCATGAGGTGGGAGTGAACGACGGTGGTCTCAGAACAGCCGGGGGGTGACCACCGAGATCACCGAGGTCACCTGATCGGTGTCGTTGTAGAGCCGGTGCGGCACGTTCGAGCGCAGGTGCAGGCTGTCCCCGGGGAAGAGCCGGTGCTCGACCCCCTGCACCTCGTAGAGCAGCTCGCCCTCCACCACGTACGCGAACTCCTCGCCCGGATGCCCGTACGCGTCCTCCCTGCGCCCGCCCGGCGCGATCTGCACCAGCATCGGCTCCAGCACCAGCTGCCGCCCCCGGTCCGACAGCATCCGGTAGGTCTGCTGGCCGGAGGCGAACTGCCGGGTCACGCTCTCCCGGCGGGTCAGCGTGAAGTGGACCGGCGGCTCCTCGCCGCCGGCGCCGTCCGGGTCCGGCGGCTGTTCGTTGAAGAACTCGGCCACACTGCGGTCCAGCGCGGCCGCCACGCTGCCCAGGGCGGTCAGCCCGATCGTCGAGATCCCCCGCTCCACCTGCGACAGGAACCCGATCGAGAGACCGGAGCGGGCGGCCAGCCCGCGCAGGGTCAGGCCCTGTTCGGTGCGGAACTGCCGCATCCGGGCTCCCACCTGGTCCGGGCCGGGGCTGTCGACCGGGCGTCGGGGCTGTGGGCTGCGCACCGGAGTACCTCCCAGAAAGCCAGCGGCCGGGGCGTCGGTCCGGCCGGGTCAGGTCTGTTCAATGGTACCTAAATCGGTGCGCGGCGGGGATGGCGGGCAGTGCCGGGCTGACCGGAATAACCTGGTCCTGGGCCAGCCAGCCTGGCTGGGAAGCCAGCCCTTCGACGCAGCGGAGTCGCCCGATGACGGAAATGACAGCACCGACGGACACCGGACCGGCCGACACCGGACCGGCCGACACCGGACCGGCCGACACCGGACCGGCCGACACCGGACCGGCCGGCACCAGCGAGCAGGCGGCCCGGCAGCGGGACGCGGCCGACCCCGGGCACCGGGAGCTGTTCCACATCCCGCCCGCCCCCGGTGGTGCGTACCCGGAGACCGCCTACCTGGCCGGCAACTCGCTCGGCCTGCAGCCGAGGGCAACCCGCGGTGAGCTGCTGGCCGAACTGGACGCCTGGGCCGGGCAGGCGGTGGCGGCGCACCTGGTCGGGGACCGGCCCTGGCTGCCGTACCACGAGCCGCTGACCGAGCCGGCGGCCCGGCTGATCGGGGCGCTGCCGGCCGAGACCGTGGTGATGAACTCCCTGACCGTCAACCTGCACCTGCTGATGGTGTCGTTCTACCGGCCGGCCGGCGACCGCACCCGGATCCTGATCGAGGACCACGCATTCCCGTCCGACAGCTACGCCGTGCGCAGCCAGGTCCGCTTCCATGGCCTGGACCCGGACCACACCGTGGTCCGGTTGGCGCCCCGCCCGGGGGAGCACACGCTGCGCACTGAGGACATTGTCGACTACCTGCGCCGGGAGGGTGCCGGCGTGGCGCTGGTGCTGCTCGGCGCCGTCAACTACCTCACCGGCGAGCTGCACGACATCCCGGCGGTCACCGCCGCCGCCCGGGCCGCCGGCGCGACCGTCGGCTGGGATCTGGCCCACGCCGCCGGGAACGTGCAGTTGCGGATGCACGACTGGGACGCCGACTTCGCCGCCTGGTGCTCGTACAAGTACCTGAACGCCGGCCCGGGCGCGGCGGCCGGGGTGTTCGTGCACCAGCGGCACCTCGGCGACACCTCGCTGCCCCGGTTCGAGGGCTGGTGGAGCACCGAGCCGGCGACCCGGTTCGAGATGGCGCCGGTTTCCCGGCCGCCGGCCACCGCCGAGGCGTGGCAGATCTCCAACCCGCCGATCTTGTCGATGGGGCCGGTCCGGACCTCGCTGGAGATCTTCGACAAGGTCGGTATGGCCGTGCTGCGGGAGCGCAGCCAGCGGCTGACCGGCTACCTGGAGGGGCTGCTGGACGCGCTGGCTCCGGCGGTGCCGATCGTCACCCCGCGCGACCCGGCCCGGCGCGGCTGCCAGCTCTCGCTGCGGGTGGCCAGCGCGGCCCGGCGGGCCGACCAGCTGCGGGACTCGTACGGCGTGATCGCCGACGCCCGGGAGCCGGACATCCTGCGGCTGGCCCCGGCGCCGCTGTACGCGAGCTACCACGACTGCTGGCGTGCCGCCACCGCGCTCGGTGATCTACGGTAGGGATCATGGGCGGGTCGCGGGACGACGAGGTCGCGGTGGTGGGAGCCGGGCTGGCCGGTTGCCTGCTCGCCTGCTTCCTGGCCCGCCGGGGCCACCGGGTCACCCTGTACGAGCGGCGGGCCGACCCGCGCACCGGCACTGCATCCGGGCGGAGCCGGTCAAGCGAGCGGAGCGAGTCAGGCGTAGCCCGTCCGGCGAAACAGCGCGGACGGTCGATCAACCTGGCACTCTCCGAACGCGGGCTGGACGCATTGCGCCGGATCGGCCTGGCCGAAGCGGTGCTGGCCGACGCGCTGCCGATGCGCGGCCGGATGATCCATCCGGTGGCCGGACCGCTCGACTTCCAGCCGTACAGCGCCGACGGGCAGCGCGCGATCAACTCGATCGGCCGAGGTGCGCTCAACAACACCCTGCTGTCGGCCGCGACCGCCGCCGGGGCACAGGTCCACTTCGACCATCGGCTGGTCGGGGTGGACCCGGCCAGCGGCGAGATGACCTTCGAGGTAGGCGAAGCCGAATCTCGAAGCGACAGGCGGAGCGAGACCGCCGCCGGGGACGAGCGCAAGGCGACCGCCGCGGTGGTGCTGGGCGCCGATGGCGCCGGCTCGGCGGTCCGCGGCCAGCTGCTGGCCCACGACCTGCTGACCGAGCGGGTCGAGTTCCTCGACCACGGTTACAAGGAGCTGACGGTCCCGCCGGCCGGCGGGGACTTCGCGCTGGACCCGGGCGCGCTGCACATCTGGCCCCGGGGCACCCTGATGATGATCGCACTGCCGAACCCGGACCGTTCGTTCACCTGCACGCTGTTCTGGCCGGCCAGCAGCTTCGCGGCGCTGGACACGCCGGAAGCGATCGCGGAGCACTTCGCCACCCACTATCCAGACGTGCCGCCGCTGGCGCCGGACCTGGTCGCCGACTACCAGCACAACCCGGTCGGCCAGCTCGGCACCGTCTACTGTGAGCCATGGCAGGCGTACGGGCGGGTGGGGCTGGTCGGCGACGCCGCGCACGCGATCGTCCCGTTCTACGGCCAGGGTGCCAACTGCGCGTTCGAGGACGTGGTCGAGCTGGACCGGTGCCTGGACGACACCGGGGACGACTGGCGGGCGGCGCTGCCCCGGTTCGGGCAGCACCGGCGGGAGCACACCGACGCGATCGCGCAGCTGGCGCTGGACAACTTCGTGGAGATGCGGGACCGGGTCGCCTCGCCCGTCTACCAGCTCCGGAAGAAGGTCGAGCACGGGTTGGAGCGGGCGCTGCCGGGCCGCTACGTGTCCCGTTACGAGCTGGTCTCGTTCACCACCACCCCGTACGCGCAGGTACGCCGCCGGGTCCGCCGCCAGCAGTGGCTGCTGGGGGCGGTCGCCGCCGGCACCGCTCTACTGGCAGCCGGCGCGGTGGCGGTGGCCCGGAGGTGGCGGCGGTGACCGGCTGGGATCCGTCGCTGGTACGCGGCCAGCCGGCCGGCCGGCCGGGCCGATTGCGCCACTTCGTCGGTGGATCATTTGTGGACTCACCCGACCGTTCCCCGGGACACTTCCCGGACCGCAGCCCGGTCACCGGGCAGGTGCTGTTCGAGGTGGCGGAGGCCGGCGAGTCCACGGTGGATGCCGCCGTGGCGGCCGCCCGGGCGGCGCTGCGCGGACCGTGGGGCAGGGCTGGCGAACAGGAGCGGGCGGCGCTGCTGCGGCGGGTCGCCGACGAGCTGGACCGCCGGTTCGACGACCTGGTCACCGCCGAGGTCGCCGATACCGGCAAGCCGGTCACCCAGGCGCGCAGCCTGGATGTGCCGCGCGGGGCGGCCAACTTCCGCGCCTTCGCCGACCTGGTGACCGCCACCGGCACCGAGTCGTTCACCACGGTCACCCCAGCCGGTGGCCGGGCGCTGAACTACGCGGTGCGTAAGCCGGTCGGGGTGGTGGCGGTGGTGGTCCCGTGGAACCTGCCGCTGCTGCTGCTGACCTGGAAGGTGGCCCCGGCGCTGGCCTGCGGCAACGCGGTGGTGGTCAAGCCGTCCGAGGAGACCCCGGCCTCGGCCACGGTGGTGGCCGAGGCGATGGCTGCGGCCGGGGTGCCGGATGGTGTGTTCAACCTGGTGCACGGGTTCGGCCCCGGTTCGGCCGGCGAGGCGCTGACCCGGCACCCGGACGTGGACGCGATCACGTTCACCGGGGAGACAGGTACCGGTCGGGCGATCATGCGGGCCGCCGCCGACCACGTGACTGCGGTCTCGTTCGAGCTGGGCGGCAAGAACGCTGGGCTCGTCTTCGCCGACGCGGACCTCGACGCGGCAGTGGCCGGCTCGGTGCGCTCCAGCTTCACCAACGGCGGCCAGGTCTGCCTGTGCACCGAGCGGCTCTACGTACAGCGGCCGGTGTTCGAGGAGTTTGTCGAGCGGCTCACGAAAGCGGCGCAGGAGCTGCGGTTCGGCTGGCCGTCCGACCCGGACCTGACCACGATGCCGCTGATCTCGGCCGGGCACCGGGAGAAGGTGCTCGGGTGCTACCAGCTGGCGCGGGACGAGGGCGCGACCGTCCACACCGGCGGCGGGGTTCCGGCGTTCGGGGATGGCCGGGACGGCGGCGCGTACGTCGAGCCGACCGTGCTGACCGGGCTCGGCCCGCGCACCCGTACCAACCAGGAGGAGATCTTCGGCCCGGTCGTCCACATCGCCCCGTTCGATGAGGAGGAGCAGGCGTACGCGCTGGCCAACGACAGCGCATACGGGCTGGCGGCCACGGTCTGGACCCGGGACGTGGGGCGGGCGCACCGGGCCGGCCGCGCCCTGGACGCCGGCCTGGTCTGGGTGAACACCTGGTTCCTGCGGGATCTGCGCACCCCGTTCGGTGGTGTGAAAGCCTCTGGGATCGGGCGCGAGGGCGGGGTGCACTCGCTCGGCTTCTACTCGGAGCTGACCAACGTGTGCGTGGAGCTGGCATGAGCCCCGGTCCCTTTGCGATCTTGGACGTTCGTGGCCCCTATGAGGGCCACGAACGTCCAAGATCGCGGGAAGGGAGGGTGCGGTGAGCGTCGAGCAGGCGGTGGCGGCACTGCGGGAGGCGTACCGGACCGGCGTGCCGTGCCCGCCGTTGCGGGGTGCGTTGCTGGCCGAGGGAGACGTCGAGACCGCGTACGCGGTGCAGCGGGCGATGCTGGCCGGGTGGGTGGCCGGCGGCCGCCGCCCGGTCGGGGCGAAGGTCGGCCTGACCAGCGCGGCGGTGCAGCGGCAGCTCGGGGTGGACCAGCCCGACTTCGGGACGCTGCTGGCCGACCTGGCGGTGCCGGACGGCGACCAGACGTCCATGACCGGGCTGCTGCAGCCGAGGGTGGAGGCGGAGGTGGCGTTCGTGCTCGGTGCAGATCTGCCGCACGAGCAGGTGACCAGTGTGGACGTGATCCGGGCCACCGACCACCTGCTACCGGCGATCGAGATCGCCGACTCCCGGGTGGCCGGCTGGGACATCTCGATCGTGGACACGGTGGCCGACAACGCCTCCAGCGGCCGGTATGTGCTCGGTACCCGGCCGGTCCGGCTGGCCGATGTCGACCTGCGACTGTGCGGGATGGTGCTGGAGCACGCCGGCGAGCCGGTCTCGGTCGGGGCCGGCGCCGCCTGCCTGGGCAACCCGCTGCATGCGGTGGCTTGGCTGGCGGGCACGCTGGCCCGGGCCGGCAGCCCGCTGCGGGCCGGCGACCTGGTGCTGTCCGGCGCGCTCGGGCCGATGGTGCCGGTAACGCCGGGTGCCGCGTACGTGGCCCGGATCTCCGGGCTCGGGTCGGTGCGGGTCTGCTTCGCGGGGGAGGGCTGATGGGCGTTGTCGAGGAGCTGGCCATCCGGCTGGACGAGGCCCAGCAGGCCGGGAAGGCGATCTCGCAGCTGACCGCGACGACCGAGCTGGACGTCGACACCGGTTATCAGATCCAGGCTGCGCTGGTGGCCCGGCGGATCCAGCGTGGCGAACTGATGGTCGGGCTGAAGCTGGGGCTGACCAGCCAGGCCAAGATGACCCAGATGGGCGTGCGCGAGGTGATCTGGGGACGGCTCACCGACGCGATGCGGATCCCGGACGGCGGCACCGTCGAGGTGGGACGGTACGTCCACCCGCGGGTGGAGCCGGAGGTGGCGTTCCTGCTCACCGGCGAGCCCGGGCCGTTCGGGTCGGCGGTCCGGGCGGTGGCGCCGGCGCTGGAGCTGATCGACTCGCGGTACGCGAACTTCCGGTTCACGCTGCCGGACGTGGTCGCTGACAACACCTCGGCGGCCGGGTTCGTGCTCGGTCCGTGGCAGCCGGTGCCCGACGGGCTGGACAATCTCGGGGTCCTGCTCGAAGTGGACGGCCGGGTGGTGGAGACCGGGTCGACCGCCGCGATCCTGGGTGACCCGCGCCGGGCTCTGGCACAGGGCACACACCTGGCCGCCCGGGCCGGGGTTCGGCTGGCGGCCGGCTGGGTGTTCCTGGCCGGGGCGGCCACCGCGGCGGTGCCGCTGGCGCCCGGGTCGCACGTGCGGGCGGTGGTCGAGGGTCTGGGCACCGCCTCCCTGAAGGCGTCGGAATGAGCACCGGGAGGGTGGTGGCGGGCATTGCCACCCCGCGCGGCCGGTTCCCGCACGTGCGGGTGGCCGGCGGGTTCGCGTTCGTGTCCGGCACCTCGGCCCGGCGGCCGGACAACACGATCGCCGGGGCGGTGGTGGACCCACTCGGTACCACCACATTGGACATCCGGGAGCAGACCCGGGCGGTGATCGGGAACCTGCGGGACCTGTTGCGGGAGGTCGGGGCGGAACTGGCCGACCTGGTGCAGGTGACGACCTACCTGGTGAGCATGAACGACTTCGGCGGCTACAACGAGGTGTGGGCGGAGTTCTTCGACGAGCAGGGACCGACCCGGACCACGGTCGCCGTGCACCAGCTGCCGCACCCGCACCTGCTGGTCGAGATGCAGGCCGTCGCGGCGGTCCCGGCGCACTAGGAGAGGAGCAAGACCATGCAACCGATCAACTTTCCGGACTGGATCGCGGAGAACCAGCACCTGCTCAAGCCGCCGGTCGGCAACAAGCAGGTGTTCCCGACCGGGGACGACTTCCTGGTGATGGTGGTGGGCGGCCCGAACGCGCGCACCGACTTCCACGTCGACCCGTACGAGGAGTTCTTCTATCAGGTCAAGGGCAACATGCATGTCAGGACCATGGTGGACGGCCGGCCCCAGGACGTGCACATCCGGGAGGGCCAGATGTGGGTGCTGCCCGGCAACGTGCCGCACTCGCCGCAGCGCCCGCAGGAGGGCTCGATCGGGCTGGTGATCGAGCGGGTCCGCAAGGAGGGGGAGCTGGAGAAGTTCCAGTGGTACTGCTTCGAGTGCCATAACCTGGTGCACGAGGTGGAGCTGCAGGTACGCGACATCGTCGCCGACCTGCCGCCGGTGTTCCAGGCCTTCTACGCCGACCAGGACGCCCGTACCTGCGGCAACTGCGGTGCAGTGCACCCGGGCAAGGGAAGTGGATGATTGCCGCACGTCGTGGGCCAGGTGGCGGGCCGGTTGTGCCAGCGCCGTCTGACCTTGCCGCGCCGGTAGCTGCCGCGCCGGTGGTGGACGTGCACGCCCACCTGGTGCCGAAGGGCTGGCCGGAGCTGTCGGAGGCGTGCGGCGGTGGCTCCGGCTGGCCGTGGCTGCGGGTGGAGTCGGAGCGGTCGGCGATGCTGATGGTGGGGGAGACCGAGTTCCGGCCGGTCGGCGCCGAGGCGTGGGACTGTGGCACCCGGCTGGCTGACCTGACCGCTGACCGGGTGGATTTGCAGGTGGTCTCACCCACCCCGGTGTTCTTCTCGTACGACCGGCCGGCCGCTCAGGCGGCGGCGGTGGCCCGGATCTTCAATGACTTGGCGCTGGAGTGCGTGGCCGGCGGCCACGGACGGCTGGTCCCGTTCTGCCAGGTGCCACTGCAGGACCCGGACGCGGCCTGCGCCGAGCTGGATCGGTGCCTGGCGGCCGGGCACGCCGGGGTGGAGATCGGCAACCATGTGGGGGACCGCGATCTGGACCACCCCGGGGTGGTCACCTTCCTGCAGCACTGCGCCGCGGTC
>WHTQ01000214.1 GCA_009377645.1 Micromonosporaceae bacterium
CTCAGCCCCGCGATGTCGCGGCCGAGCACCTCGACGCGGCCGCCCATCGGCGCGCCGAGCTCGAGGATCTGCATGAGCGTGGTGGTCTTGCCGCAGCCGGACTCGCCGACCAGCCCGAGCGTCTCGCCCTGCCGGATGTCGAACGAGATCCCGTCCACGGCGTGCACCGTGCCGACCCGGCGGCGGATCACGGCGCCCTTGGTCACCGGGTAGCGCTTGACCAGGCCGGCTGCCCGCAGCAGCTCCGGCCGACGGTCCCGGCTGTCGGGGTCGGCGGTGTGGTGGGCGGGGGATGCACCGAACAGCTCCGCGGCGCTGGTCCCGGCCGCCACGATCTCGCTGCTGCGGATGCACGCGGCGGCATGCCCCGTGGCGCCGTCGGCCCCGCCGTCCCCGGCCCCGTCGGCCCCACCGTCGACCCGGACCAGGGCGGGTTCCGCGTCGTGGCAGGCGTCGATCTCCATGGGGCAGCGCGGTGCGAAGGGACACCCCGGCGGCAGGTCCACCATCGACGGCGGCTGTCCCTCGATCGGCACCAGTGGCTGCCGCTGGCCGGTGTCCACCCGGGGCACCGAGCCGAGCAGCCCGATGGTGTAGGGCATCCGCGGGCGGGCGTAGAGCTCGTCGACATCGCCGGTCTCCACCGCCCGACCGGCGTACATCACCATCACCCGGTCGGCGATGCCCGCGACCACCCCGAGATCGTGGGTGATCATGACGATGGCGGCGCCGGTGACCTCCTTGGCCTTGGCCAGCACTTCCATGACCTGGGCCTGCACTGTGACGTCCAGCGCGGTGCTCGGCTCGTCGGCGATGATGAGGTCGGGGTCGTTGGCGATCGCGATCGCGATCACCGCCCGCTGCCGCATACCGCCGGAGAACTCGTGCGGGTAGCTGCGAGCCCGCGCCGCAGCGTTCGGGATGCCCACCAGGTCGAGCAGCTCGACCGCCCGTCGGTCTGCGTCCCGCTTGGAGATGCGCCCCCCGCCGTGGACCAGCAGTGCCTCCGCGACCTGGTGCCCGACGGTGTAGACGGGGGTGAGTGCGGACAGCGGGTCCTGGAAGATCATCGCGATCCGCCGGCCGCGGATGCGGGAGAGCTCGGTGTCGGGCTTGCC
>WHTQ01000199.1 GCA_009377645.1 Micromonosporaceae bacterium
CGGCTCGTCGAGCCGAGGGATCGGTATCAGAAAGTGTTTGGTATTAACCATGCGGTGGATTTCGAGGCGCCGCTTATTTTTTAATTGAGGTGAACGCGAACCATGAGCGATGCGCTGATACGGCCTAGTTTCGCGGAGCTGACAACTCCCACAAAACTAAGAAAATTTTTGCGTGCGCGGAATTTGAAACGGCTCGTCGAGTGCGCGGCTAACTCCGGTTCGCGTTTGAATACGAAAAAAGTGAAACGAGATAACTACTTGTCTCGTGCACTGTTGCGCTCCGCCTTCGGGCGGAGCGAGGATTGAAACTCTTGGCGGAGTAGCTGTCACAACTTTAACGCCGGGTTGCGCTCCGCCTTCGGGCGGAGCGAGGATTGAAACACGAATAGTGAACAAAGATGCGACAATCTGTAACGTTGCGCTCCGCCTTCGGGCGGAGCGAGGATTGAAACCAGCTGTCGCCGTCGATGCCAAGCACAGACGGGACGTTGCGCTCCGCCTTCGGGCGGAGCGAGGATTGAAACAATCTATCCAGGCGACTACGACAAAGAACTAAAGGTTGCGCTCCGCCTTCGGGCGGAGCGAGGATTGAAACGCTGGCGAGTGGCCGGAAGCTGCCAGACGGGAAGCGTTGCGCTCCGCCTTCGGGCGGAGCGAGGATTGAAACACGCCAAATAATCCGCATCCGGTTTTCTTTAACCGTTGCGCTCCGCCTTCGGGCGGAGCGAGGATTGAAACAAGAATACAGACCTCGCCTGTTGGTGTCCTCCCAGTTGCGCTCCGCCTTCGGGCGGAGCGAGGATTGAAACATCGCTATGTGGACTCAACTCCGGTTATCGCTACGTTGCGCTCCGCCTTCGGGCGGAGCGAGGATTGAAACACCCTTGCGGCCTATTCGTGCCGATCTAACCCAAAGTTGCGCTCCGCCTTCGGGCGGAGCGAGGATTGAAACATTGAAACGGAGGGCCAACAACATGCGATTAGCCGTTGCGCTCCGCCTTCGGGCGGAGCGAGGATTGAAACTTTTCCACCAACGACACCCCGCTTAAATGGAACCGTTGCGCTCCGCCTTCGGGCGGAGCGAGGATTGAAACGCCTTGCTCTGCTTGCGCCCGCAGTCCACGCAAGGTTGCGCTCCGCCTTCGGGCGGAGCGAGGATTGAAACCATGGCGTTGCGCATGTTATTAGCCCTCCGCTTCGTTGCGCTCCGCCTTCGGGCGGAGCGAGGATTGAAACACATTCGACATCGAAATCCCGGAGGTTAGTCATGGTTGCGCTCCGCCTTCGGGCGGAGCGAGGATTGAAACCTTATCAAGTAAAGGGAGGCGTTGCTTAGGCGGTGTTGCGCTCCGCCTTCGGGCGGAGCGAGGATTGAAACATCGAGTAAATGCTTTGTCCCCAGATCGAAGGACGTTGCGCTCCGCCTTCGGGCGGAGCGAGGATTGAAACTTGGCTGCGAGGTCGCTGCGCGTCTTTACCCAGGGTTGCGCTCCGCCTTCGAGCCAAGGAAAGGGTCTACCATGGTAGCATCGCTCATTTTGGTCGCCTGCCTA
>WHTQ01000040.1 GCA_009377645.1 Micromonosporaceae bacterium
GAAAGCACCCCGAACCACGTGCCCTGCCCGAGGCCGCGTGGATTAACGAACCACCCTCCCAACCTCACCAGCAGGACGGAGGCACTACTCACTCAACGAATCCTTGACTACCCTGCCTCGAAAAGCTTGACATCTTCCGCCACCCTCCACTTCGGCTAAACGGCCCGGGCTCCGATCATGTTCCGACGATCATCCATGCTGGCCTCGTACGCCATTATGTGTTAGCTGGAACGCGCAATCGGACCCTGGATCGGACCCTGGTGTGCCCGGATCGGGTCGGTGCGCTAGGTGTGGTCACCGGCATGCCGTGGACGGACCCGTAAGCCTTACCCTGCCAGGCTCCCAGGTCGACATGCTTCGGGCGATAGTCGCCGCGGGGGGCCAAGAGCATGTCCGCGTGGATAGCCGAAGCGGTGGCCCAGCAGCTGGCCGAGCGCGACGGCCGAGCGAACACCAGCTGCCCGCGCCGTGCCGCGAACGTAGTCGGAGTGAGCCACCCCGGTCTGGTGGAGTCTCCTCATCGACGTGTACCCGACGGAAAGTCGGTGGTGGCACGACCCAGCCGTAGCTGCGGACGATGCGGTCGCGACTATGCCTCGACTCAGCGACAGCAGCGCAGCGCACCCATACACCGGAAGGCCGCGTCGTGCCGTGAGATGCCAGCGAGAATCACCCGATCACGTCCCCGTCCGGGTGACACCTTGATGACAGATGATCAATACCTTGATCATCTACTAAGACGATCAAGGCGTTTATCTCCGCTTTCTGGTGGAGCTGAGGGGATTCGAACCCCTGACCCCCTCGATGCGAACGAGGTGCGCTACCGGACTGCGCTACAGCCCCACCGGGGCTTCGCCGCCCCGGGCGGCCCGTTCACCGGACAAAGCCGGCAGTGGACCGTCGCCAACCATAGCAGGGCCGGAAGATCCCCCCCAACCAGGTTCGGCCCCGGCGCCGCGGGTGCGCCCGGTGCCGGTGTGGCGCGGCGGTGCGCTGGCGAGATCACCGTAACCTCAGGTGAGGCGGTCATTTCGCCGGGCCTCGGAGATCGGGTCCAGCGACAGAGGGGAGTGCGGTTGCCGACTTCGGTGCTGCTCGCTGTTCTCGTCGCCGCGAGTCTGCTGGCGTTGGCACCGGCGCTGGTCCGCCGGTATGACGCTGCCGAGCGGCTGGAGGCGGAGCGGGCACAGTCGACGGCGCGGGTGCTGTCACGCACCCCGCGCCGGCGCACCGTGCCCGGGCGGCGTCCGGTCAACCCGTCCCGGGTCCTGGTGCCGACCCTGCGGGTGGCCGCCCCGGCACCGGAGCAGCCCCGGTACGCGAGCATCCCGCGACCCGGGTCCCCGGCAGCCGACCGGGCACCCCGCGGGCTGGCGGTCGCGCCCCGGTCGGCGCCCCCGGCAAGCCGGCCGGTCCGGCCCCGACACTCCCCGGCGGTCTACCGGCGCCGCCGGACGCTGGCCGCCCTGCTGCTGCTCAACACCGTGGAGCTGGTCGGGGTGGCGGCGGTCGGACCCGGGTTCTGGGTCGGGTTCGCGGTGACCGGCAGCCTGCTGCTGGCGTTCATCGTCCACCTGCGCAACCTGGCCCTCGCCGACCGGCAGCGCCGGCGGGCCGAGCACCGGCGGCGGGCCTGGCTGGTCGCCCAGCAGGCCGAGGTGCGGCGGGAGCAGGACCGGCGGGCGGCCGAGCGGCGGGCCGCCGCGCGCCGGCTGGCCGGGCAGCGGGAGTCGCTGCGCCGGGCCGGTGACGGCTGGTCGGCGGCGCCCACCGTCTCGTACCGCCGCGCCCGCGGCGAGTAGTGCCCAGAGGGCTCAGCTGCCGGGGGCGTCCGGGGTCCGGGCGGCCCGGAGCCGGTGCCAGCGGGCCAGCAGGCCGCCGTCGGCGGTCACGTCCTCCACCGTCAGCGCGTACCCCACGTGATCGCGCCACGCACCGTCGATGAACATGTACCGCGGGTGAAACGCCTCCTCGCGGAAGCCCAGCTTGTCCACCACCCGCCGGCTGGCCCGGTTCTCCGGCCGGATGTTCACCTCGACCCGGTGCAGCCCGCCCAGCCCGAACGCGTGGTCGACCAGCAGCGCCAGCGCGGTCGGCATGACCCCCCGGCCGGCCACCGCCGAGTCCACCCAGTATCCGACATATCCGGACCCGAACGCCCGCCGGGTGATGCTGCCCAGTCCGATGTGGCCGACGTACCGCTCGCCGCCGCGGCCACCCGGCTCCCGCAGCCGGATCGCGAACGGCATCGCGCTGCCGTCCCGCGCCGACCGGCGCAGGTCCCGGTAGAACAGCCGGTACGCGGCCGGTGAGTTGAGCTCCTCCCACGGGCCGACCGCGGTCGGCTCCCAGGGCGCCAGCCAGGCCTGGTTCGCCCGGCGCACCGCCGACCACGGCTCCGCGTCGCCGCGACGGTAGGGGCGCAGCACCACCGAACCGTCGGTCAGCACCGCCGGCCAACCGATCTGCCCGGAGTAGACCATCACGATCACCGACGCCGGTCGAGCATCAGCACGTCCACGTTGGAGCCTACCGGGGCGCTGGCCACCCGCTCGCCGAGCACCAGCAGCCCGTTGCAGCCGGTCAGCCCGGACAGCGAGTACGGGCCACCGGCCAGCGGCTGCACCGTGTACCCACCACCCCTCCGCTCGGCCACCAGCGCGGGGCGGAACTCCCGCAGCCCGGCCGGGGACTGCACCGCCGCCAGCAGGTGCCCGCGCACGCTCGGGCGGAACACCGGCTCGGCCCCGACCAGCACCTGGATCGCCGGCCGGGCCAGCAGCTCGAACCCGATCATCGCCGCGCCCGGGTCGCCGGGCAGGCAGATGATCGGGACCTCCTCCACCCCGACCGTGCCGAACCCGAGCATCCCGCACGGGTGCACCGCCAGCTCGGTGAACGACACCGAGCCGGCGCGCGGCCCGTCCCGGCGGGCCAGCACCCGCCGCACCATGTCGCCCGGCCCGGTGCCGGTCCCGCCGGTGGTCACGATCAGATCCGCCCGCAGCGTCTGGTCCTCCACCAGCCCGCGCAGGCCCTCCGGGTCGTCGTCGCAGATCCCGACCCGGTACGCGTACCCGCCGGCCTCGCTGGCGGCGGCGGTCAGCGCGTGCGAGCTGACGTCGACCACCTGGCCGGGCTGGCTGACCCGGCCGGCGTCGACCAGCTCGTCGCCGGTGGCGGCCACCACCACCCGCGGGGCGGGCCGCACCGCCACGTGCGTGATGCCGGTCGCCGCGAACGCCGCCACCTGGAACGGGGTCACCGTGCTCCCGGCGCGCGCCAGCACCGTCCCGGCGACGATCTCCTCGCCGGCCCGGCGGACCCCGTGCCCCCGCACCGGCAGCCGGTCGATCTCCACGGCAGCCATGCCCTGGTCGGTCCACTCCGCCGGCACGACCGTGTCGGCGCCCCCGGGCAGCGGCGCGCCGGCCGCCACCGAGAAGCACGTCCCCGGGGTCAGCCGCACCGGTCGCCAGCTGGCCGCGGTCAGGTCACCGATCACCGACAGCCGGAGCGGCCGCTCCGCCCGGCCCGGATCGTCCACCCGCACCGCGTACCCGTCGATCGCGGCGCAGTCGAACGACGGGGACCCGTGCGGGGCGGGCACGTCCTCGGCGAGCACCGTCCCGTACGCCTGGGTGAGGTCGAGGTCCAGCGGTGGCAGCGGCTGCAGCCGGCGCAACGCGCTGCCCAGGTAGTCGGCCAGCGGCGTGAGCGCCTCCGGCACCTCCGTGCTACCGGGCCCGGCCGCTTGACCGCGGGCTCCGCTGGCGCTCCGCCCGCTGGCGCTCCGCCCGCTGGCGGCCCCGACCGCGCCCGGCATCCGGGTCAGTCCCCCGCCAGGAAGCCGGCCAGCCACCGCTTGAACTCCGGCCCCAGGCCGTCGCGCTGGCACGCCAGCTGCACCACCGCTTGCAGGTAGCCGAGCGGGACCCCGGTGTCGTAGCGCACGCCGCGGTGGATCACCCCGTGCACCGGCGTCCCCTCGGCCAGCAGCAGCGCCATCGCGTCGGTCAGCTGGATCTCACCACCGCTGCCCGGCTTGGTCCGCCGGATCGCGTCGAAGATCCCGCTCGGCAGCACGTACCGGCCGATCACCGCCAGGTTGCTGGGGGCGTCGGCCAGCGCCGGCTTCTCCACCAGACCGGTGACCCGCACCGTGCTCTTCGGCGCGCCCAGCGCCGGGTCGGCCGGCTCCACCGAACCGATCCCGTACCGGTTGACCTGGTCGTCGGGCACCTCCAGGAACGCCAGCACGATCCCGCCGGTGTGCTGCTGCAGGCTCAGCATCCGGGACAGCAGCGGGTCGGACGGCTCCGGGAACTCGTCCGGCAGCAGCACCGCGAACGGCGCCCCGCCCACGTGCGCCTCCGCGTACCCGACCGCGTGACCGAGCCCCAGCATCTCCGGCTGCCGGACGGTGTAGATGTCGGCCAGCTCGGAGGGGCGCCGGATCGCGTCCAGCCGGGCCTGGTCGCCCTTGGCCGCCAGCACCGCCTCCAGGTCCGGGCGCCGGTCGAAGTGGTCCACCATCGACGTCTTGCCCCGCCCGGTGATCAGCAGCACGCTGCTGAGCCCGGCCGCCGCCGACTCCTCCACGATGTACTGCAGGACCGGCCGGTCCACCACCGGCAGCAGCTCCTTCGGCACCGTCTTGGTGGCGGGCAGGAACCGGGTGGCGAAGCCGGCGGCCGGGATGACTGCGCAGGTCGCACGGTCCGGAGCGCGCTGCGGAGCGCGGGGTGGGGCGGAGTCCGGTGCCATCCTCCGAGACTATCGGCCGCGGGTCTGCCGCGGCGCTCGCGCCCCGCCGGCCTGCGGCAGGTCGTCGGCCGGGATCCGGGCGCCGGCCCGGACCGGCAGCTCGGCGGCGGCCACCGGGACCGGTCCGGCGGTGGCGACCCGGTACGTGTCGCGGCCGCCCGCCTTCGCCGCGTAGAGCGCGTCGTCGGCGGCGTCCAGCAACGCCGGCGGGGTGAGGGCGTGGTCCGGGTACACGGCGATCCCGATCGAGGTGGTGACCCGGATCGGCACCGAACCGTCGGTCCCGGCCCCGCGCGGGGCGATCACCATCGGCTGGTCCCGGACCACCGCACCGAGCCGCTGCGCCAGCACCGTGGCACCGCGGGCGTCGGTCTCCGGCAGCAGCACCACGAACTCCTCGCCGCCCTGCCGGAACGCCAGGTCCACCTCCCGGATCTCGGACCGGATCCGCCGGGCGAACTCGACCAGCACGGTGTCGCCGGCCGGGTGCCCGTACCCGTCGTTGACCGACTTGAACCGGTCCAGGTCGAGCGCGAGCACCGCCAGCGTGTGGTGGAACCGGCTGGCCCGCTCCACCTCCCGGCGCATCGACTCCTTCAGGTAACGGTAGTTCCAGAGCCCGGTCAGCGGGTCGGTCAGCGACAGCCGCTGCGCCTCCTCGTGGGTGCGGACGTTGTCCACCGCCACCCCGGCCTGGCCGGCGAAGGTACGCAGGGTCACCAGGTCGGTGTCGTCGAACTCGTCCGCCCCGAGCCGGTCGTAGAGCGCCAGCACCCCCCGGACCGCCGGCGGCGCCGGCCACGGCGCGGCGTGCACCGCGAGCCCTCCCGGGGCGCTGATCGGGACCACGACATAGGTCCGGCAGGCCGGCTCGGCCGGATGCGGGGCCGGACCGTCCCGGCTCACCCGGCCCCGGCGAGCCTGACCGGCGGCGGCCACCGAGCCGAGCAGGCCATCTCCCAGCGGTACGGTGACCGCGACCTCGGCGCCGCCGGGTGCGCCGGCGGTGGCGTGTCCGACCAGCGTCCCGCTGTCCTGATCCAGCAGCAGCACCGCCCCGGACCGGGCGCTGGTCGCGGTGACCGCGGTCTGCAGGATCACCTGCAGGATCCGGTCCAGGTCGTGGGTGCTGGACAGAGTGTCGCCCAACACCGCCAGGTGCCGCCGCAGCTGGTCCCGGCTGGCGGTGAGCGCCAGCACGTACGACTGGGTGCGGTGCGCCATCCGGTTGAAGGCGTCCGCCAGCCGCCCGGCTTCGTCCCCGGCCCGCACCGGCACCCGGACGCTGAGGTCGCCCTCGGCGACCCGGTCGGCCGCCTGGGCCAGCTCGTCCAGCGGTCGGGTGGTGGACCGGGCAAGCCGCCAGGCGGCGAGCACCGCCAGCGCCCCGGCCAGCCCCACCACCCCGGTCAGCAGCGCGTAGAGATCCTGCAGATCGGTGTCCGGGACCGAGAGCGCCAGCCGCAGCGGCTGGCCCTCGGTCGGGTCCAGCCGCCGCACCCGGCGCCCGTCCGGGCTCGCTCCGCCCGGATCCACGGACACGGTCGCGCCGGCCGCCGCGGTGAGCCGCTCCACCAGCGCCGCGTCCAGCCGGGCCGCCGCCCACACCTCGCCCGTCTGGTCCGGCAGCACCGCCCGGGCGGCGATCGCCCCGTACCGCCCTGGTCCTTCCTCCGGAGGGCCCGCGCAGTCCGCCCACGGCAGCGGCGGTGACCCGGTGGTCATCAGCGCCTGGCCGGTGCCGGACTCGACGATCCGGACCGCGGCGACCAGGTCCCCGCCGGTCAGCTCGGCGGCCGCCGCCGCCCGGCGGTCGGCCGGCTGCAGGGCCACCGCCTCGGCGGTGGTGCGCAGCTGCTGGCACAGCGAGGCGACCGCGCTCTGGGTGGCGCTGGCCGCCAGGTCGAGCTGGCGGTCGGCCCGGTCCCGGCTGACCGCCCCGACCGTCGTGCCGACGAAGATCGCCCCGAGCAGCACCGGGCCGAGCACCACCGCGAGGAACCCGGCGGTCAGCCTGGCACGCAGGGTCACGGCGCCTCCCCGAAGCGGTCATGCGGCTTGAGCGGGCATCACAGGTGCGATGCTTGCACAAAGGGGTACTCATCACCGACAGTACGGGACGGTTTCATGTCGGATACCGGACAACTACCCGGCCCGGGTCAGGGCAAGGCGCCGGTCCGGGCCCGCATCCTGGAAGCCCGCCGCGCCCTCCCCGAGCAGGTACGGGCGGCTGCCGCGCGCCGGGTCCAGGCGGTCCTGTGCGCCGCCGTCGCGGCGGCGCGACCGGACACGATCACCGGGTACGTGCCGATCGGCACCGAGCCGGGTGGGCCGGATCTGCCGGCGGCGCTGGCCGGCGCGCTGGGTCCGGGCGGCCGGCTGCTGCTGCCGGTGCTGCGCCCGGACCGGGCGCTGGACTGGGTGGTCTACCAGCCCCCGGCGGGGCGGCCACTGTCAGCGACCGACCCGCCCGGGCCGCGGCTCGGGGTGGCCGCGCTCCGGTCCGCGTCGCTGGTGGTGGTGCCGGCGTTCGCGGTCGACCGGCGCGGGGTCCGGCTCGGCCGGGGGGGCGGATCGTACGACCGGGCGCTGGCCACGGTCTCGCCCGGCACCCAGGTGGTGGCGCTGCTGCACGACGGTGAGCTGCTCGACCAGGACCTGCCGGCCGAGCCGCATGACCAGCGGGTATCGGCCGTCATCACCCCCGCGCTGGGCCTGCTGCCGCTGCCGGCGGGCTGACCCCCGGCCCCTGCGGTGGACAATCGGCCGGCCGATGGAGCACTATTAGCACTCGGGTACACCGAGTGCCAGATTCGGAGGATAGCCGTGCCTACCTACCAGTACGCCTGCACCGCGTGCGACCACCGGCTGGAAGCGGTGCAGTCCTTCGCCGACGACCCGCTGACCACCTGCCCGGTGTGTGAAGGTGGCCTGCGGAAGCTGTTCGGCTCGGTGGGCATCGTGTTCAAGGGCTCGGGGTTCTACCGGACCGACTCGCGGGCCGCCGCGAACGGCAAGGCCAAGGCCGACGGTGACGGCGGCGCGAGCGGCGGCAAGAGCGGCGAGGCCGGCAGCAAGGACAAGGCCCCGGTCGGCTCGGGCGCTGCCAGCTCCAGCTCATCCGACAGCTCCAGCTCCGGTTCATCAGACTCGTCCGGTTCGTCCAGTTCCTCCGGCTCGTCTACCAGCCCCACCAGCGGCTCCTGACCCCGCCAAACTGGGCCGAGACTGGTGCTCCCCCGCGTGGGCTCCCACCGTAGCGGCCCGACGAGGTGTGGGGCATCAGGAATCATTGAGCATCGCTGATGCTGGCTACCTGAAGTCGTTTCAGTGCCGACCGTGCGGATGTGTTGACGCCTTCTAGTCGCTGGTCGGTGGCGCGGATGATGCGCTGGATCTAGTGGGGGAGGCGATGAACCTGCGCCACAGTTACGGCGCGTTCGAACGCGGTTTGCGCGTCGCGGTGGTCGTTGCGGGTCAGGAGCACTTCGCCGACGGTGGCCTGGAGGATCGCTTGCCACTGCGGCGGGAGGAGGGCGCCGGGAGTCGGGCTCAGGTCCAGGAGGGTGGCTGCCAGGCGTCCCCGGTCGGTTCGGATGAGGCCTCGGAGGTGGACCTCGTGAAGCGCGTAGCTGCTGGCCACCACGTCTGGAGGCTCGGTCTCGACGGCTTGTCGTGCCCGGGTGATCGTCTGGTCGAATAGCTGCGGGTCGCCGAGCTCACCGGCTGCTCGGGCAAGTTGCACCAGCGCGGGACCACGCAGAGTCTCCTGGGTAAGTTCGGCAGCGCGTTGAAGGCGGACGACCGCCGCAGCCGGATGGCCGACCTTGCGTAGCTCGTTGCCGTGGACGCGCAGGGTGTGGGCTAGCAGCCTCGGGTCCTCGGCGCGCTCGGCGAGCAGCAGCGCGCGACCGGTCCAGCGGGCGGCGGTGACAAGTCGTTCCTCGGGGAGAATGTAGCCGAGTGAAACCCCGAGTTCGGCGCGGGCGCGGATGAGCAGGGTCAGCACGTCGCGTTCGACAAGGCCGTGGGCGGCGCGGGCCTCGAGGCGTGCGACCAGCGGCCACAGCTCGTTGACCGCTTCGGTGCCGTGGCCGGACTGGCGGGCGAGAGTAGCCAGCCGGAGCGTGGACTCGCCGAACTGGAGCATGGCAGCCACGTCGGCGTTGTCGGGGTCGGTGACGCCGAGGGTGTGGGGCGGTAGGCCGAGATGCCGGGCGACACGCAACCGGGTGGCGATGTCGGTCACGTCTCGCCTGCCGGTTTCGATCATGGAGATGTACGTGGGGTCGTAGCCGAGCACCTCACCGAGCTGGCGCTGACTGACACCCGTGGCAGCGCGGTAGGCGCGTAGGACCGCGGAGAGGCTCCCGGAGGACAGCGCTGCCTGGGCATTGCTACTGTTCCACAGCCACACCGACGACCCGAAACGTCGAGGTGCTGGCAGCAGGGGCGCGCCGGCCACCGCGTGGCAGGCCGGGCATAGCGACAATGGACTCCACCGGCCGATGGTCGCTTCGCATCCCTCGCAGCGCATGGTCTCCATTGTAGAGCTACCGTGAAGAGTCCTGTAGACTCGCGTACCACGCCTTGATCGACCTCTGGTATCCCTCAGGCATCGGAAGGGTGGCGGCCTCCTCGACGGTAAACAGGCCGGCCTCCTCGTGCTCGTGGCTGACCACTGGGTCGGCTTCGGCGGTGAGGTGGCAGCCGTAGGTGACGATCAGGACGTCGACGCCATCGTGGATGTGGTACTGCCAGGCGTCGAGGATCGGCCCGATGGTCACGTCCCATCCAACCTCCTCGACGATCTCCCGCACCACGCAGGTTGCCGGGTCCTCACCGAGATCCAGCTTGCCGCCGGGTAGCTCCCACTCGTCTCGTTCGTTGCGCAGCAGCAGCACTCGCCCCTCACGAAACACCACGCCCTTCACGGAGACCGGAAAGGCGTGCGGACGAAAGTTCATTCAGGGTCCCCTCCACGACGGCCTCCCCTCTGTCGGCAACGTAGCACGCCGCATGGATTTCCGGCGCCTGGCGGGGTTGACAATCTGTCACTTGACCTGCATGTCCAGCCGGGTAACGGTTGCTTGTAGGAAGTGTTCTTCGCCGGAGGTGAACATGCATAAGCTGACAGACCAGACGCCGATCCAGCTTGGACGGGTGGACAGTGTCGACCACGTCGTCAGTGCCTTGCGCACGCACGGTCTGGCACTGGTCACCGGCATAACCGGGCGGACCGATACGCTCGCTCTCGGGCAAGCGCTGGGAACCGTGCGAACACACCGCGACAGCGACTCCTACGGAGTTACCGCCATCGCCCAGCGATCGAACGTCGCAGGCCAGGTTGGCATGGGCGGCTTCAGCGATCGCGACCTGAGCCCACACACCGACGGCTCTGCCCTGCAACAACCTCCCAAGTTGCTTATCATGACCTGCATCCACCGTGCTGCCGATGGCGGTGACACGGTCCTGATCGATGGCCACGAGATCTACCGGGAGATCGCCCACACCGATCCAGGAATGCTGGACGCTCTATGCGCACCTCGCTCGGTGCACTTCGGTGCGGGGGCCGGATTCCTCGGTTCGATCTTCCAGCCGCAACCAGACGGACGCGTTACCGTCCGGTTCCGGCTCGATGACCTCGTGCGCTTATCACCAACAGTCAGCCCCTACCTCGACCGGCTACGTCCGCTGCTAGCCCGACAAGCGAGGCGACGGCGACTCGATGCAGGCGAGGGATTCGTAACGCTGAACGACCGCTGGCTGCATGGGCGCACTCGGTTCCGTGGCGATCGCCTGTTGCTGCGGATTCTCGGTGACCCGCTTCCCCAGCATGCGATACCAGCCGGGTTTCCCGTCGACCCCACAGAGGCCGTAGCCGACCTCGCGGCTGCCGCCCCCAGGCCGGTCGAATCCGGGTCGATGACCACGTAACCGATGATCTGGGAGTAGACGGTGGATGACCACCAGCACTCCCGCATCCTGATCTTCAAACTCCGCTGAACGGGTTCGTTGGGTTATCCACAGGCAGGGAGTTATCCACAGGTCGCGGGCAGACAGGTTGCGGCTGCCGGGCCGGGCGCCCTAGCCTGCCCAGCCATGACCACCTCCGCCACCGACCGGCTGGATCCGGTTGGGCGGCTGCGAGCGCCGCGCCGCCCGGCCGTGGTCCGCGCCGCGCTCGCCGCCGTCCTGCTGCTGACCGCCGCCGGTGTGCTCTACGCCGGTGGAGAGCCGGCGGACCGGGTGGCCGACCCGGACGACCCAGCCGGACCGGCACCGGCCCGCGCGCCGGCGACCAGCCCGGCTGCCGCTGGTCCGGAAGCGGGTCCGCTCGACCCGGGGCGCCTGGCCATCCCGGACGGCCTGGTGGGCGTACCCGTCCCCCTCGGCGACCCGGCCAGCCTGGCGGTCCTCCGCCCGGGCGACCAGGTCGACCTGCTGGCGGTCCCCACCGGCGGCGGCGAGCCAGCGGAGCTGGTCACCGGCGCCCCGGTGCTCGCCGTCGACCAGGCCGCCGCCGCGCTGCTGCTGGCGGTCACCCCGGAGCAGGGCCGAGCGGTGGTCTCCACCCCGCAACCCGCCGCCCGGTTCGCGGTGATCGTGCACGGAAACCCCCGGGACGGTCCGCCGCCGCGGTAGTAGCGTCGGGACCGTGAGCTACCCCGGACCACCGCCGACCACGCCGCCCCCGCCGGGCTGGCGGCCGCCGGTGGTTTCCCGGCCGGCTCCGCCGCGCGAGCTGCCGCCGCAGGACCACGCCGCGCTGGACGCGGCCGAACGCACCGCCCGCCGGCTCAGCCTGGCGATCGCGGCGGTCGCCGGGGTGGTCGGGCTGGTGATCGCCTGCGGGCTGGCCGGCCGGGTGGTGTTCTAGCCGCCGGTCACCGGAGCCCAGATCGGCTCCCACACGATCCGGCTGCCGAGATCCCCGGTCCGGACGACGTAGACCGCGGTCGCCCCGGCGGCGAGCGCCACCAGCACCGTCAGCCCGCCGGTCAGCCAGGCCTGGACGGCGGACCCACCGGGGCGCCGCCGGACCCAGACCAGGAGCAGCGTCAGCACCCCGAGCCCGATGGTCAGCCACATCGTGATCGTGCCGAGGTTGCGGTGGTCGGCCAGCTCCCCGGCCAGGGGCAGCCCCCGCCGTTGCTGGAATGCCTCCCCGGACAGCTTGGCGGTCACCGCCGCCAGTGGCGCCGCCACCGACAGCAGCACCGCCACCCAGCCGACCCGCGACCGTAACCTCGGGACCAACGAGTACGCCAGCGAAGCCAGGGCCAGCAGCGGCACCAGCACGACCGCCCCGTGGACCGCGAGCGGGTGCAGCGGCAGGCCCAGAATCTCCTCGAACACGTGACCTCCGTGGGGGTGGGACGTCACGATCATGGTACGGGTCGGGAGTTCTCCGTGCTGCCGGACACACGCCGGCGCAGGGTTTGGCCAGCCCCAGCCGGGCGTGGTCTTATTGACGCATGTCTGGCACCGAGCTGCTGCGTACGGCTGGCCTGCGGGTCACCCGGCCGCGGCTAGCCGTGCTCGAGGTGCTGCGCGGCGGCGGCCACCTGGACGCCGACGAGATCGCCACCCGGCTGCGGGAGCGGCTGGAGTCGGTCTCCACCCAGGCGATCTACGACGTGCTCGGCGCGCTGTCCCGGGCCGGGCTGGCCCGCCGGGTGGAGCCGGCCGGCTCCCCCGCACGGTATGAGGCGCGGGTCGGCGACAACCACCATCACGTCGTGTGCCGCGGCTGCGGCGAGATCGCCGACATCGACTGCACGATCGGCGAGGCGCCCTGCCTGGACCCGGCCACCGCCCGGGGCTACGAGGTGGACGAGGCAGAGGTGACTTTCTGGGGCCTGTGCCCCGGCTGCCAGGCGCTCCGGGCGACGGAGGCATAGCCCCGTGCCGGCCAGCGCAACCAGCGCCGCGGTGGCGGCCGATCCGGAGCCGCCGGCCAGCCGGGACCTCGGGCTGTTCGGGCCGGGCTCGGCCACCTGGCGGGTGCACTCCGAGCCGATCCTGGCACTGGCCGGGCTGCGGGCACTGTTCCTGCAGTCGCTGCACCCGCGCGCGCTGGCCGGGGTGGTGCAGAACTCGAGCTTCCGGACCGACCCGTGGGGCCGGCTGGTGCGTACCATCAACTTTGTCGCGACCGCCGTCTACGGCACCACCGCCCAGGCCGAGGCCGCCGGGCGGCGGGTCCGGGCGGTGCACGCCGGGCTGATCGCGACCGACCCGGCCACCGGAGAACGCTTCCGGATCGACGACCCGGAGCTGCTGCGGTGGGTGCACGTCACCGAGGTCGACTCGTACGCGGACACCGCCCGCCGGGCCGGCATCCGGCTGGACCCGGCCGGCTGGGACGGGTACTGGCGGGAGCAGCGCCGGACCGCCGCCCTGGTCGGGCTGGACCCGGCCAGCGTGCCGGGCAGCACCGCCGAGGCGGCGGACTACTACCGCACGATGCGGCCGCAGCTGGCGATGACCCGGGACGCGGCGGACGCGCTGCTGTTCCTGGCCACGCCCCCACCGCCGTGGCGGCCCGGCACCGGCTGGCGGCGGACAGCGCTGGACCGGCTCGGCCGGCCGTCGTTCCGGGTGGCCTATCTGGGGGTCGCGGCCACCGCGTTCGGGCTGCTGCCGGCCTGGGCGCGCCGGCTCTACGGCGCACCGGGCCTGCCCACCACCGACCTCACCGCCACGGTCTCGGCCCGCGGGCTGCGGCTGGCGCTGAACGCCCTGCCCCACCGGGTGTACGAGGGGCCGCTCTACCGGTCGGCGATGGCTCGGGCCGCCGCCGCGGGGAAGGAACTGCCATGATGCTGCGCGCCGCGGCGGGAGCCGCGCTGGTCGGGTCGCTGGTGGCCTGCTCCGCACCGGCACCGGCGGGCGGGAACACCGGGGAGCCGGTGCGGTTGCGGGTCGAGGTGATCGACAGCTATCCGCACGACCCGACCGCCTTCACGCAGGGCCTGGAGCTGCACGACCAGCTGTTGTACGAGGGCACCGGGCTCTACGCGGAGTCCGAGATCCGGACCGTGGACCCGCAGACCGGACAGGTCGACCAGACGGTGTCGCTGCCGCCGGAGACCTTCGGCGAGGGGATCACGCTGGTCGGCGACCAGCTCTGGCAGCTCACCTGGAAGGAGCAGACCGCGTTCCGGCGGGACCGGAGCACGCTGGCCGAGGTCGGGCGGGCCAGCTACTCCGGCGAGGGGTGGGGGCTGTGCTACGACCAGCCGCGGGACCGGCTGGTGATGAGCGACGGTACCGCCGAGCTGACCTTCCGGAACCCGGCCAGCTTCGAGCCGACCGGGACGGTCGCCGTCACCCGGGAGGGCGAGCCGCTGGCGCAGATCAACGAGCTGGAGTGCGCCGGCGACCGGGTGTGGGCCAACGTCTGGCAGACCGACGAGATCGTACGGATCGACCCGGACACCGGGGCGGTGGAGGCGGTCGTCGACGCGTCCGGCCTGCTGTCCACAGACGAGCAGGCCGGCGCCGACGTGCTGAACGGGATCGCCGCCGCGCCCGGCTTCGGGGGCCGGGCGGAGGAGGACCTGTTCCTGGTCACCGGAAAGCTGTGGCCGCGGATGTTCCTGGTCAGGTTCGTCGAGCCCGGGTAGCCGGGCGGTCCGGATTATCCGGCTCGGGACCCGGCGGCGCCGGCTCCGGCCCGGAACCCGGCGCCGGGTCCGACTCGAGCCGGCGGCGCAGCGCCACCAGCTCGTGCCGGAGCGAGGCGATCTCGGTAAGGACCGCCGAGGTGCCGGCCGCCGCCTGCGCGCCGTCCTCGTCCTCCCGGACCGACTCCATCGCGCTGACGATCACCGCCAGGAACAGGTTCAGCACCACGAACGTGGAGATCAGGATGAAGATCAGGAAGAACACCCAGGCCATCGGCTGCTCGTCCATCACGTCGGCGGCGACGTCCGGCCAGGCCTCCCCGGTCGTCACCTGGAACAGCGTCCACAGGGACTTGCCCAGGTCGCCGAAGTGGTCCGGCGACGCCTCCCCGAACAGGGTGGTCCCCATCACCCCCGAGACGTAGACCAGCAGCACCAGCAGCCCGACGATCGAGACGACGCCCGGGATCGCCGCCAGCAGGGTGGACACCACCCGGCGCATGCTGGGGATCATCGAGACCAGCCGCAGGATCCGCAGCAGCCGCAGCGACCGGACCACCGAGAACGGGCCGGTGGCGGGCACCAGCGCCACCCCGACCACCAGGAAGTCGAAGCAGTTCCACGGGTCCCGGAAGAACCGCCACCGGTAGACGTAGAGCTTGGTCAGCAGCTCGGCCACGAAGATGCCCAGGGCGATCTTGTCGATCGCGCTCAGCAGGCCGCCCACCCGGTCGTCCAGCCCCTGCGAGGTGGCCAACCCGAGCGTGATCGCGTTCACGACGATGACGACGGTGATGGTGCGCTGGAAGCCGCGCGACTCCACCAACCGGCGGAGCCTGTCCCGCATCGACAACGATGGCCTCCCAGTCCAACCTCGGGCGAGCGTACGAGGGCGGCGGCAGACCGCCAGGGCTGAAACCTTATCGTGTCCCGGCCACCGCCGGCCGAGGTGGCTACCGCAGGCCGGCCCAGGGCTCCTTGCCCGGCACCGCACGGCCGGCCGGGCAGGACCGCCGGAAATCGCACCAGCCGCACCGCGGACCGGGAGCGGTCGGGAACGCCTGGTCCGGGTCGGTGCCGGCGGCCACCGCCCGCTCCGCGGCCCGGATGTCGGTGGCGGTCGCCTCGGCCCGCTGCACCTGCCGGGCGATCGCCGCCTCGGTCAGCTCCGCGGCGGCGACCGTGCCGGTCGGCAGGTGGTGCAGCTCCACCCGCCGGCAGGCGCGCCGGAACACCAGCCCGGCGGCGAACGCGTACAGCGACAGGGCCGGGGAGGCGCGAGCGTCGTCCTGGTCCGGCACGGCCCGGCCGGTCTTGTAGTCGACGATCACCAGCTCACCGTCGGGCCCGGCGTCGATCCGGTCGGCCCGGCCGTGGAAGGCCATCACCGAGGTCCGCGCTGCCACCACCCGCTCCACCCCGAGCGGCTCGGCCGGCAGGGCAGGCAGGTAGGACTCGAGCCAGCCCAGCGCGCGCCGCCACACCTCCCGCTCCTGCGGCAGGTCCCGGTAGCCTTCCCGCACCCAGGTGGCCTTCAGCAGGGTCGGCACGACCCGCGGATCCCGTTGCGCCGGCGGCACCTCGTACCAGTTCCGCAGGGCGGTGTGCACGCTCGCGCCCAGTGAGTTGTGCCCCCACGGTGGCCCCTTCGGCGGGGTGGGGCGGTCCAGGTACGCATACCGGTAGCGGCGTGGGCAGTCGGCGAACGCCCCGAGCCGGCTCGGGGTCGCCACCACCAACCGGTCCGGCATTCCCGGCAGCTGCGGCTGCTCCGGCACGGCCGGCCTCCCGGTCAACGGTGCTCCCATACCCCGATCCTGCCAGCGGGGTGCGACAGCCACGCTGTCCGGCTGCTATCCGGGCTCGACCACCAGCACGGCCGCGCCGGCCAGGGGGGTCACCTCGACCCCGCCCGGAGAGCCGGCCAGCAGCCGCTCCGGCGCCAGCCGGACCAGGCCGTCGGCGGTCGGCAGCACCGCCCGCTCCGGATCGAGCCAGACCGGCTTCCCGGTCACGGCGGAGACCTCCGGCACGGTGGTGACCGCCGGTTGCTGCGCGAACGCCGCCGCCACGTCCACCAGGACCGGCCCGGCCTCCGGGTCCCCGGTGGTGGTGACCAGCCACCGGCCGTCCGGTGAGAGCGCGGCCGGCCCGTCCACCGACAGCCCGCCACCCCCCGAGAGCTCGCCCGGCAGGCAGGCCACCTCGGCCGGTGCCAGCTCCCGGTCGACCGCCAGCCGGGCCAGGCAGGCGCCGGCGGGCTCCCCGCCGGACTGCGGTGGCACCAGCCCGAGCGCTTCCTGCCCGCCCGGCAGCGCACCGTACACCCGCGTCACCTGGTCGTTCCAGGCTGGACGGTAGTCATCCGCGGTGGGCAGCCAGGTGTCCCAGCCGGCCGGGTCGGTGCGGGACAGCAGCACCCTCTCGCCGAGGAACCCGACCGGCAGCCCGCCGCCCTCCGGCGCCGCGGTGGTGAACCGCTCCACCAGGTCGCCCTGGCCGGACAGGCGGGCGGTGGCCAGCACCGCCCCCCGCCGCCAGGCCACCCGCTCCCGCTCGACCACGATCGAGTCCATCCCGGCCAGCACCGTCACGGACGCCCCGTCCGCGCCCAGCCACCAGAGCCGGGTGGTGCCCGGGTCTCCGCCGACCACCGCCCAGCCCTCGGCCACCCGGTGAGCGGACACCACCGTGTCGACCGCCCCGAGATCCATCGTCCGGCCGTCCCCGGTGGCCAGCACCCGGCCGCCGGTGACGCCGTCCCCGACCAGGTCGGCGGCGAGGGCGAACGGCAGCGCCGGGTCATGGGCCAGCTCGGCCGGCCGGTCCGGAGTCGGGGCGGCAGTGGCCACCGGGTCGCCGATCCGCCCGGCGGCCGGCCCGAGCGTGGTGCCGCCCGAGCCCTGCCAGTCCTGCAGCAGCACACCGGTGGCGAGCACGGTGGCGCCGACCACCGCGACCAGCCCGACCAGCTGCCGGCGCCGGTGGGTGCGGCGGGCCCGGGCGACCACCGCACCCGCCAGGTCGGTACGCGGGAGCCGGCCGCGGGCCGACTGGCCAGCAAGGCAGTCGCGCACCTGGCCTTCCCACGTGTCCTGGTCCGCCACGCCGAATAGACGCCCCGGTGCGGATCGCCGGTTGTCAGGCTGAGGCACCGCTGCCCCGCATTCCGGCTGGCCCGTGGGCGGCCGGCAGCGGCACCGGTGAGCCCGGGGTGGCCGGGGCGGCCGGCCCGGACGGCGGCCCGGCGGGCGGGCCGGCCAGCGGCCCGGACGATCCGGCCGGGGACTGCGCGGCCCGGGCAGCCCGGACCGGGACCGGTTCGGCCGGGACCGGTTCCGCCGGGACCGGGCGGGCCGGTGTGGGAGCCACCGGGGCGGGAGTCGCTGCAGCCGGCCGGACCACTCCCTCCGCGGCGAGCCGCCGGCGGAGCGTCGCCAGCGCCCGGGCGGTCTGGCTCTTGACGGTGCCCGGCGAGATCTCCAGCAGGTCCGCGGTCTGCGCCTCGGACAGGTCCTCGTAGAAGCGCAGCACCAGCACCGCCCGCTGGCGGGCCGGTAGGGCCCGGACGTGCCGCCACAGCAGGTCCCGCTCCAGCGCCTGCTCGTGCCGGTCCGGCCCGGGCTGCTCCGGCAGCACCTCGGTCGGCCGCTCCCCGTGCCACCGCCGGCGCCACCAGCTGGTGGCGGTGTTGATCAGCACCCGCCGGGCGTACGGCTCGACCGCCTCGATCCCACCCAGCCGCTTCCAGGCCAGATAGGTCTTGGTCAACGCGGTCTGCAGCAGGTCCTCGGCGGTCGCCCAGTCACCGGCGAGCAGGTACGCGGTGCGCAGCAGAGCACTGGAGCGGGCCGCGACGAACTCGCGGAACTCCTCCTCCATGCTCGGCAGTTCGGCGCTGCCTGTCAGCCGAACCGACTTCCTCTGCGCCACCCCGGCCGCCTCCCGACGCTGGTTGCCGGCCAGCGTACCCGCCGGCCCGAGAGACATTCATGAGTCGCCGGCCCGCTGTTCTTCCTCCGATTCGTCGGGACTGCCGCCCATTCGGGCCTCGACCGCCGCCGGTTCGTACATCTCCTCCACCACCCGCAGGTACAGCTCGTTCGGGTTGGGAAGGTAGGGCACCTCGCGAAGCGCCTGGTCCTGCCCGGCCGACTCCAGCACGAAGGTCCCGTAGTTGAGCATCCGGCCCAGCGGCGACTGCTCGTACTTCATGTCCGTGACTCGCAGCAGCGGCATCATCGCGACCTTGCGGGTGATGATCCCGCTGACCTTCATCACCCGCTTGTTGGTGAGGATGAACCGGTCGAAGTGCCAGTCCGCCACCCGCCACGCGACGTAGCCCATCACGCCCAGCCAGACCAGGACCAGCACCAGGGCCAGCCAGCCGGCGCCGACCCACCGGGTGGCCAGCCCGGACAGCCAGCCCAGCGCGAAGGTGCTCAGCACACCGATCGTGATCGGCCAGCCGAGGGAGATGATGTGCCGTTTCCACTCCCCGCGGTAGCGCTCGGTCGGGAACAGGTAGCGCGCGACCAGCCCGCTCGCCTCGTCCTCCAGCGGCAGCACCCGGCGGATGGCGGTCGAGGCGCCGCCCTCGTCGCCCTGTAGGCCGGCCAGCTCCGCCGGGTCGATCTGTGGCGGCTCCCCCAGGTCCTCGGCGAGATCCAGGTCGGGGACCGCCGCCCGCCCCATCACCTGGGTGTCGGAGTCGCCCAGATCCGGGTCGTCGAACCAGTCCGGCCGGTCCGGATGGTTCGGCCCGTCCGGCCGGTCGCCGCGCCCACGCCCGGGGGGCTCGCCGGCCATGGCTATGCGACCAGCTCCGAGACGAAGTCACCGAAGCCCTGGAACATGTTCGTTAAGCCGTTGCCCAGCGCCCGCACCACGTCCGCTGCGTCGCCGGGGTTGTAGGCGATGAACAGGATCAAGAACGCGAGTCCGCCCCAGACCATTATCTTCTTGACCATGCGGTCGGCCTCCTCCCACTGCACCGGGCCGCGCTGTGGCGATGTCAAGAATATCAGCGTCTGGGTCGATCCGGGCGTTTGTCGGCCACCGTCCCGAGCCCGGCGCCTAGGTTAGTCGACCGTCGCCCGCCCGCCCGGCAGGCGCGCCGGACCGGTCCGGCCTCACGGAGGGCCGGTGGTCAGCCGGGCAGGCGCGCGGACAGCGCCCCGTACACGAGCTCGGGTGGCAGCCAGTCGACCAGGTCGCGCAGGACGAGGTCGTCGGTGAGCAGGTAGCCGGTGGTGGCCGGCCAGCCGATCCCGACCAGCCAGACCCCCCGCGCCTCCCCGGCGTAGGCGCTGCACCCGTCCGCCGACGGAATCGACCACAGTGGAGTCGGATGGCCGCCCGCCCGGACCTTGGCGTGGGCCGGCCGGCCAGCCATCGCCTCGGCCAGCCGGGGCCCCGGGTCCGGCCCAGGCAGGCCGGCGTAGTGGCTAGCCAGGCCCACCCCGGGCGCCTCGGACACCAGCAGCAGGTCGGCCGGCCCGCCGCTCAACGGGGCCGGCCCGGTGATCGCGAGCACGGTGGCCCGGACCCCGTCACGCTCGTCCCCGACCCAGCCCACCCCGGCCACGGTCCAGCCGGCCGGCAGCGGCCACGGGCACCACAGCGGCACCCGGTTGCGGTGCCGGGCCACCTCGTACACGGCCGCCGCCATCACCTCCGGGCCGATGTGCGCGGGCAGGTGCAGGGGTGCGACCTGGCCGCACTCGTCACAGCGCCAGTCGGTGTGCATCAGGTCGGGCGGGCGCACCGAACCCCGGCACCGCGGGCAGCTCACCCTCACGCCCACCCCTTCACAGTGGACCGGGCACCGGACCGAAGTCAACCCCGGCGTTGACCATGGACCCACGGCACGACACGCCGACGAAACCCCATGATCAACCGGTACGGGGGGTGGTGGCGTGGGTCTGGATCCAGGCATGCATGGCGATTCCGGACGCGACGCCGGCGTTGATCGAGCGGGTCGACCCGTACTGGGCGATCGAGTAGAGCCGGTCGCAGGCGGCGCGGGCGGCGGTGGACAGGCCGGGACCTTCTTGGCCGAACAGCAGGATGCACTGCCGGGGCAACGGTTCGGTTTCCAGCGGGCGGCTGCCGGGGAGGTTGTCGATCCCGATCAGCGGCAGGCCGGCGGCCTTGGCCCAGCCGGCCAGCTCGGCGATCGTGTCGTGGTGGCGCAGGTGCTGGTAGCGGTCGGTGACCATCGCCCCGCGCCGGTTCCACCTCCGCCGGCCGACGATGTGCACCTCGCGGGCCAGGAACGCGTTGGCGGTCCGGACCACCGTGCCGATGTTCAGGTCGTGCTGCCAGTTCTCGATCGCGACGTGGAACTCGTGCCGGCGGGTGTCCAGGTCGGCCACGATCGCCTCCACCCGCCAGTAGCGGTACCGGTCGGCGACGTTGCGCCGGTCACCGGCGGCCAGCAGCTCCGGGTCGTAGCGCGGGTGGTCCGGCCACGGGCCCGGCCACGGGCCCACCCCGACGGTCAAGAAAGCGCGGTGGCGAGGTCGTCGAGGAACTCCCGCTCCACCGGCGGGACCGTCTCGCCGCTCAGGCCGAGCACTCCCCCGGAGCGGGACGCCCCGAACACCCGTACCGCCACCTGCTGGATCCAGTGCCGGTAGGCGGCGGCATCGGCCGGGTCCGCGCCGCGCAGGACGTCCGCCACCCGGCGGCATTCCGCGAGCACCCCGGACCGCCGCGCCGGCGGCCCGTCCGGCGGCGCGGCCGGCTCCGGGCGGTCGTCTTCCGGCTCCGAGTAGATCGCCGCCACCACCGCCCGGACCAGGTCGCTGTCCGACCCGCGGCCGGCGGCGATCGCGTCCAGGCCGGCGAGGCCCTCGGCGACGGTCCGGCGTGACCCGCCTTCCCGCAGCGCGATCGTCGCGATCATGATCTCGGCGGGCAGCTGGGTGAGCAGGCGCCACTTGTCCGTGGCGAACCCGTGGGCCGCGAACCGGACCGGATATCGGGGGGCTGAGCTGGCACGGGGCATGGGGACTGACCTCCTGGGGTCAGCATAAGCCTGAACCGGCCCGCGGCGTACCTGGCTTGTCACAACTGACCGGAGCGCTGCCCCCCCCCGCCGGCTCCGCAGACTCAGCAATGAGCGACGGGGCTCTGCCGCTCCCGCCGCCCACGCTGTGTGACACCTGATTCTGCCGGAGCCGGAGCGGCTGCAACAGGGGGCCGGCGGCGAGACCCTGGTCACATCTGCGGCCGGGTACTGTCTGGACCCAATGGACAGGTTGACGCGGCGGGGACGGGCGATCCGGCTGGCGGCCACCGCGGTAGCCGCCGGCCTGCTGCTGGCGGGCACGCTGTGGGGCGAGGACGACCACTTCCCGTTCGGCCCGTTCAAGATGTACGCGAGCGCGGTCGACCTGGACGCGCCGGCCGAGGACACCCGGCTGGAGGCGATCGACCCGGCCGGGCGGACGGTGCTGCTGACCCCGGACAACACCGGCTTCCGGCGGGCCGAGTTCGAGGGCCAGCTGGGGCGGTTCCAGGAGCAGCCGGAGCTGCTGGCCACGGTCGTCGACGCGTACCAGCGGCGCAACCCGACCGCGCCGCACCCGACCGAGATCCGGCTGGTGGTGCGGTGGCACGAGGTACGCGACTTCGAGGTCACCGGAGCCTGGCGCGACGAGGTGCTGGCCACATGGCGGCCGTGACCGCGGCCGCGGCGATGGCCCGGTGGCTGACCGCGCCGGTGCCGCTGGGCCGGCTGGCCGCGTTCCGGACCCTGGTCTACCTGTTCGTGATCGGCGACCTGCTCCACTTCACGTCCTGGGTGCGCGGGCACGCGGACCTGCCCGGAGAGCTGTACCGGCCGCTGCTGGTCGGCCGGCTGCTGCCGTTCCCCACCCCCACACCGGCGCTGGTGTACGGGGTGTTCGCCGCCCTGCTGCTCGCCGCCGCGGTGGCCGCCACCGGCCGGCTGCCCCGGCTGGCCGGCGGCGCGGTCGCCCTGCTCTACCTGCAGTGGATGCTGATCGCGATGAGCTACGGGAAGGTGGACCACGACCGGTTCGGCCTGCTGGTCGCGCTGGCTGTGCTGGCCACCGTCGGCCGGGCCCGGCACGGCGACCCGACCCGGTCGGAGGCGGCCGGCTGGGCCTTGCGCGCCACCCAGCTCGCGGTGGTCGCCACGTACTTCCTTGCCTCCTGGGCGAAGCTGCGCTACGGCGGGCTGGACTGGATCACCAGCGCCACCCTCACCTGGGCGATCATCCGCCGCGGCACGGTGCTGGGCGACGCACTGCTCGGCGCGCCCTGGCTGCTGATCGCCGGCCAGGCCGGGATCGTCGCCTTCGAGCTGCTCAGCCCGCTGCTGTTCGTGCTGCGGGAACGCTGGCGGTACGCGGCGGTGGGGTTCCTCTACTCGTTCCACCTGGTCTCGTTCGCCGCCATCACGATCTCGTTTCTGCCACACCTGGTGGCGATGACCAGCTTCCTGCCGCTGGAACGGGTCCGGCCGGTCGAGTGGGTGCGGCGGTGGTGGCGGCGGCGCCGGTCAGGCGGGGCGGGGCAGCGCGCAGGCGGCGGTGCCGCCGGGCAGCCGGTGCCGGTTCCGGGCGACCCACCGGTACGCGGGCCAGGCGAGCGCGCGCACCGGGCGGACCCGCAGTAGCCGGCCCACCAGCCGCCACCCCAGGTGACTGGTCAGCAGCAGCGCGGCGATCGCGTCCGGGCCGGCCAGCGGAGCCGGGGCACCCGGCGCCACCCACTGCACCGCCTCCTGGCACTCCGGCTCGGTCAGCCCGAGCCCGGCCAGGTCGGCGAACTGCCACGGCATGATCACCGCCCGGGTCGGCACCCACCGCTGCGCGAACCGGGCGCAGGTGGTGCAGAACGCGCAGTCACCGTCGTAGACAAACGTCGCCTCCATGCACCCATTGTCCCACCCCGCCCCTCGGGGCACCGGAATACCGGTGTCCGTCCTGGGAGTTATGCCGGTGGGTAACCAGACCAGAGCCGGAACGGAGATGCACATGGCGACCGTGGAGCTGACCGCGGACAACTTCGACGAGGTCACCAGCGGCGACGGGATCGTGCTGGTCGACTTCTGGGCCAGCTGGTGCGGGCCGTGCCGGCAGTTCGCCCCGGTCTACCAGCGCGCCTCCGACAAGTATGAGGACATCGTCTTCGGCAAGGTCGACACCGAGGCGGAGCAGGCACTGGCGGGCAAGTTCGACATCCGCTCGATCCCGACCCTGATGGCGGTCCGGGACGGGGTGATCGTGTTCGCGCAGCCGGGCGCCCTTCCGGACCAGCTGCTCGAGTCCCTGATCGAGCAGGTGCGGGCGCTGGACATGGACGACGTGCGGGCCAAGCTCGCGACCCGGGCCTGACCCCGGATCTGACCCGAACGTGTGTACGATGGCCGGGTGAGATGGTCGCACCTGGTCGGCGAGGCGACGCCGGCGGCGGGAGCCCTGCCGCTGGCGCTGCCCGGCGCGGTGGTCCGCACCTTCGACACTCCCGACTTCGCCGGGATGACCTTCTTCGAGGTCCGCGCCAAGACGATCCTCAACCGGGTGGCCGGCACCTCCCGGATGCCGTTCGAGTGGACCCTCAACCCCTACCGGGGCTGTAGCCACGCCTGCGTCTACTGTGCGGCTGGCGACACACCGATCCTGATGGCTGACGGGCGGACGGCACCGCTGGCCGACCTGAAGGTCGGGGACCGGGTCTACGGAACAATCCGGGAGGGCGGCCACCGCCGCTATGTGACGACCGAGGTGCGGGCGCACTGGTCGACGGCGAAACCCGCGTACCGGGTGGTTCTCGAGGACGGCACGGAGCTGGTCAGCAGCGGCGACCACCGGTTCCTCACCGACCGCGGCTGGCGGCACGTGACCTGCCCGATCAGCGGCACCGGCCGGCGGCCGCACCTGAGCACCGGCGACCAGCTCATGGGGGTCGGACAGTTCGCGGCCCCACCGAAGCTCTCCGATGAGTATCGACGCGGCTACCTCTGCGGGATGGTCCGCGGCGACGGCCACCGTGCGCTGGTCGACCCCGAGGCCCTGCAGCGAACCCGGAGCTATCTCGCCCACTTCGGCATCCCGACCGACGAGTCCGTCGCGGTCCGGCAGCTGGTCGCCCCGCTTGTCGCCCCGCTGGTCGCCCCGCCCGAGCTCATCACCGACTCGTGGCGGAAGGGCTTCCTGGCGGGGACGTTCGACGCCGCGGGCGGTCACGAAGCAGAGGCCGTCCGGATCACCAGCTCGGACCAGAGGATCATCGACGGTACGGCGACGGCGTTGCAGGCGTTCGGCCTCGGCTACGCCATCGAGGTGGCGCACGACCAGGTCCGCAACGTCCGGCTGGTCGGAGGACTGCCCGAGCGGCTGCGGTTCTTCCACACCGTCGACCCGGCGATCACCCGGAAGCGGACGATCGACGGGACGCCGGTCGAGTCCGACCCGAAGCTGGGCGTGATCTCGGTGCAGCCGCTCGGGCTCGATCTCCGCTTGTACGACCTCACGACCGGCACCGGTGACTTCATCGCCAACGGAGTGATCAGTCACAACTGCTTCGCCCGGAGCTCCCACTCCTATCTGGACCTGGACCCGGGCGAGGACTTCGACCGCCGGATCGTGGTCAAGGTGAACGCGGGCGAGCTGCTGCGCCGGGAGCTGGCCGCGCCGCGGTGGCGGGGGCAGCCGGTCGCGATGGGCACCAATGTGGACTGTTACCAGCGGGCCGAGGGCCGATACCGGCTGATGCCGCAGATCCTGGCCGGGCTGCGGGACTTCGCGAACCCGTTCTCGATCCTCACCAAGGGCACGCTGATCCTGCGCGACCTTCCGCTGCTGCGGCAGGCGGCGCAAGTCACCGACGTGCGGCTGGCGGTCTCGGTCGGCTTCCTGGACGAGACCCACCGGCCGCCAGCGGGCGTAGCGGAGCGTAGCCCAGCGCGTCGGAGCGATCAAGCGAAGCCAGCGACGCCGTGGGGATCACGGTCAAGCGGCCTACGCCCAGCTTCATTGCGCACCGTCGAGCCCGGCACCCCGAGCCCGCGCCGGCGGCTGGACGTAGTGCGCCGGCTGTCCGATGCCGGCTTCCGGGTCGGGGTGCTGATGGCCCCGATCCTGCCCGGGCTCACCGACGACGACGCCTCGATCGAGGCCACGGTGGCGGCGATCGCGGCCGCCGGTGCGGTCAGCCTCACCCCGCTGCCGCTGCACCTGCGCCCCGGTGCCCGGGAGTGGTTCGGGCAGTGGCTGGCCCGGTGGCACCCGGAGCTGGTCGAGCACTACCGCACGCTGTACGCGGCCGGCGCGTACGCGCCGAAGTCCTACCAGCGCGACCTGACCGCCCGGGTGCGCCGGGCCGCCCGCCGGCACGGGCTGGCGGGCGGTGGCGACCAGACCCACCGGCCGCCGCCACTGCCGGCGCCTGCGCCGGCCCGACCCGCCCCCGAGCAGCCCACCCTCTGGTGACCTTCGGGGCCGCGTTGCGGCCGCCGGCTACCATCCCCGGGATGACCATCCCTCCTCCGGACCCGTACGGTCACGGACCGGCCGGGCCGCCTGGGCCGCCCGTCCCGGCCGTCCCGGCCCCCTACCCGCCGCCGCCGTACTATCCGTACCCGCCGGCCCGGGGCACCAACACCATGGCGATCCTGGCGCTGGTGTTCGCGTTCGTGTTCGCCCCGGCCGCGATCGTGCTCGGTCACATCGCCCGACGGCAGATCCGGGAGACCGGGGAAGAGGGCGACGGGATGGCCCTGGCGGGTCTGATCGTCGGCTACATCTTCACCGGCATCAGCGTCCTGGCGTGCCTGGGCTACCTGGTGGTGGTGATCGTGTTCATCGGTGCCGCCAGCACCGCCGGAACGGTCTAGCCACCGGCCCGGGCACCCGGTCCACCAGGGTCCCACACCACTGGGTGCGCACGGTAACGTACCCCGACAGGAGGTAACCGAGATCATGACAAGTCAGCCCCCGCCGGACCCGTACGGGCAGCCGCCGCAGCAGCCAGACCCGTACGGGCAGCAGCCGCAGCAGCCGGACCCGTACGGGCCGAGCACGCCGCCACCCGGCCAGCCGCAGTATCCGCCGCCCGGGCAGCAGCAGCCGTACCAACAGGCGTACCAGCAGCAGCCCTACCAGCAGCCGGGCTATCCTCCGCCGGGCCAGCCCGGCTACCCGCCACCGCCCGCCGGCGGCGGCGCCACCAACACCATGGCGATCCTGGCGCTGGTCTTCGCGTTCGTGTTCTGGCCGGCCGGGATCGTGTGCGGGCACATCGCCAAGAAGCAGATCTCCGAGCGCGGCGAAGAGGGCTCCGGGCTGGCGACCGCCGGGCTGGTGCTCAGCTATGTCTTCGGCGGGCTGACCGTGCTGTGCTGCGGGCTCGGCGTCATCGGCGCGATCGCCGACAGCACCGTCTAAGCGTGCGAGCGGGCGGTCAGGGCAGCATCGCTTCCCGCACGCTGTTACCGCCATCGATAACGAGCAACTGGCCGGTGATGTAGGACGCTGCGGGCGAGCAGAGGAACGCGATCGCCGCCGCCACTTCGTCCGGCCGCCCGGGCCGGCCCAATGGCGATCCGATGCCCTGCTTGAGCTCGGCCACTGTAGAGGCAGCGGTATAGATCGATGCCGGCGCGACCGCGTTGACGGTCACCCCGTCGGCGACCAGTTCCATCGCCAGCGCCCGGGTCAGGCCGAGCACACCCGCCTTGGCGGCGGCGTACGCGCCCTCGGCCGGCAACGCGTTGACCGGCCCGGCGGTGGCCGAGAGGTTGACGATCCGGCCCCACCCGCGCTCGGCCATCGGCGGGGCGAACGCCCGGCAGCACAGGAACCCGGTGGTCAGGTTCCGGTCCACCTCCGCGCGCCACTCGTCGAAGCTGAGCTGGGCGATCGGGCGCAGCACCTCCGGGCTCGCCTTGCTCGCCAGCCCGGCGTTGTTGACCAGCACCTCGACCTCGCCGAGCTGGTCAGCCAACGCGTCGTGCAACGCCCCGACCTCGGACTCGTCGGTCAGGTCGACCACGAACCCGGTCGCGCCCAGCTCGGCGGCCCGCTGGTGGATCCGGCGGGTGGTCGACACCATCGCTACCCGGGCGCCCAGCGCCACCAGCCGGCGGGCGGTCGCGTACCCGATCCCCTCGGCGCTGCCCGCGCCGGTCACCAGCGCCACCCGTCCATCCAGCCGGTCGGTCACCGGCGGGAGATCGTCATCGTGATCGGCCATGGTTCTGATCCTGCCCGCTGGCGCCGGTCCGGGCAACGACCACCCCGGCTCGCATCGTTCCGCTACCCTGACGAGAGCCCACCGCCCGGAGAGGATTCATGTCGCAGCCCCCCACGCCCGGCCCACCTGGCTCGCCGGAACAGCCCCCGCAGCCCGGCTCGTCCGGCGACTGGCCCGACCCGTACGCCCCGAGCCAGGGTGGGCCACCGACCACCCCGTCCGGGCCGCCGGCCGGCCCAGGCCACCCCACCTACCCCGCCTATCCACAGTCGGCGTTCGGGCCACCCCCGGCCGCCCCACCCGGCTACGGCTACCCGCCGCCGTACGGGTATCCGGCTCCCGCGCCGACCAACGGCCTGGCGATCGCGTCGCTGGTCTGCTCGCTGGCCGGCCTGGCGGTCGGCGTGTCCGCTCCGGTCGGGGCGATCCTCGGGCATGTGGCTCGGCGGCAGATCCGGGAACGCGGCGAGCAGGGCGACGGGATGGCGCTGGCCGGGATCGTCGTCGGCTGGATCCTCACCGGCATCATCGTGCTGTGCTGTGCCGGCTACATCGGCGTCATCGGGTTCGCAATCAGCCAGGACTCCGGCTCGTTCTGAGCCCGGCCGGCGGACGCCCGCGGGCCCGGATCACCACCGCCACCCCGGCCAGCAGCAGCACCAGCCCCGGCCAGGCCGCCGGCGCCGGGAGCTGCCCGAGCCACAGCCATCCGATCAGCGCCGCTCCGGGCACCTCCAGCAGGTACATCACGCTGACCGTGGTCGCCGAGGCCCGGCGCAGCGCGTAGCTGAACATCGAGTGCCCGAGCAGCTGCGGGCCGACCACCAGCGCCCCGATCGCCAGCCAGGCAGCCGCCGGGTAGCCACCCAGCTCCACCCGCCCGAGCAGGCACACCGCCACCAGCACCCCGGTACAGACTCCATAACAGACGGTCGTGTAGCCGGTCGTACTCGTGGTCGCGCGTACCCGCTCGCCGGCGGCGGTGTAGACGGCGCCGGCCACCCCGCCGGCGATCGCGAGCAGATCCCCGGCGACCGCCTGCCCGGACACGGTGAGGTCGGCCCCGGTGGCCGCTACCGCGCCGGCGACCGCCAGCCCAATCCCGGCCCAGGCCGCCACCGGCAGCCGGCGCCCCTGCGCCCGCGCGATCAGCCCCTGCCACACCGGCTGGGTGGCCACCAGTGCGGTCGCGGTGGCCACGCTGGTCAGCTTGACACTGGGCACCCAGGCGCCGAAGTGGGCGGCCAGCGCCACCCCCGCGACCACCGTGACCAGCCCCTCCCGCCCGGTCAGCAGCCGCCGCAGCTCGCCCGGCCGGGTCGCCACCGCCACCGGCGCCAGCGCACCCGCCGCCAGGGCGTTGCGCCAGAACGCGATCGCCAGCGCCGGAGCGGCCGCGTACGCGATCAGCGGCGCCGACGACGAGACCCCCAGGACCCCGACCGCCAGCGCCCCGGCGGCGAGCAGATCCGGTCGTGGCACGGCTGCCCATCGTTCCACACCCCGCGCGCCGCCGGATCGGGGCTACGCTGTGCCGATGAGCGCGCCGCTGACGGCCGCCGACGGCGAGGTGCTCGCCGGGCTGGCGGCCGCCGCGGTAGCCGCCCAGCTGGCCGGCCACCCCTTCGCGGGTCATCCCGCTGATGGCCATCCCCCCACCAGCCCCCTGCACGCCCCCGGCGCCACCTTCATCACCCTCTCCACCGCCGGCCAGCTGCGCGGCTGCATCGGCAGCCTGGAAGCGCAGCGGCCGCTCTACCGGGACGTGACCCGCAACGCCGTCCGGGCCATGACCGACCCGCGGTTCCGTCCCGTCAACCACACCGACTGGCCGCACCTCGACGTCTCCGTCTCCGTCCTCTCCCCACCCGAACCGATCCCCACCCCCACCCCCGAAACCCTCCTCGCCGCCCTCCGCCCGCACGTCGACGGCCTCACCCTCACCTCCGGCCGCCGCCGCGCCACCTTCCTCCCCAGGGTCTGGGAGAAGCTCCCGACCCCGGAACAGTTCGTTGCGGCGCTGCTCGCCAAAGGTGGCTGGCCCCCGGCCCGCTGGCCGCCCGGCCTGTCCGCCCACCGCTACACCGCCCGCGAGTTCCACAACCTCGCCCCCCGCCCCACTTGGCGTTGATCATGGAGTTTCCTCGGCGTGTCGCCCGACGTGTCGTGCCGTAACTCCATGATCGACGGTACGGGCGGCGGGGTCTACGATGGCGGGATGGCGCACCCGCTGGTCGAGGAGGCCATGAAGAAGGCGGCCGTGGCATGGGTCGCGGTCGCCGGGGCACCAGCCCGGCTCCTCTGGTGCCTGCCGCTCGACGGTGCGCTGTGCCTGGTCAGTGGCCCCGGCGAGCAGGAGGCGCCGGGCCTGGCCACCGCCGACCAGGCGCTGGTGACGCTGCGCGGCGACCACGGTGGGCGGATCGTCACCTGGCCGGCGCAGGTGCGGCGGCTCGACCCGCAGAGTGAGCAGTGGGCCGAGGTCGCGCCGCAGCTGGCCGGGAAGCGGCTGAACGCCAGCGGCGACGCGGCGGCGGTGGTGGCCCGCTGGGCGGCCGAGTGCGTGATCACCACGCTGACCCCGGCGGGCGACCCGGTGGAGGCCGGCCCCACCCTGCCGGCAGGGTCTCTGGCCGAGCCGACCCGGGACACACCGGCCCGGCGGCGGACCCGCCGGCCGTTCCGGCTACACCGGGTCCGTCCGCCCCGCTGATCGGGCGACCCCCACAACCCACCGAGCGGGCTTATCCGGGCGGGACGGCAATCTGGCCGCTGGCGATCGGTACCACGGCGCCGGTGACTGTGGCCGACACCGCGACCCCGCCCTCCGCGGTGACGGTCCCGTCCAGCTGGGACGGCCGGCCGAGGGCGGCGCCCTGGCGCACCCGGTAGGACGACTCGCCGTCACCCGGCAGCAGTCCGGACGCGACCAGCCACACTCCCAGCCCCAACGCCGCCGACCCGGTCGCCGGGTCCTCGACGACCCCCAGCCCAGATGCGAACACCCGCGCCTGCGCCTCCGCCGTACCCGCGTCCCAGGCGAACACGCTGACCTGGCCGATGCCGTGGTCACGGACCGCCGCCGGGTCGAGGGTGGCCCGGGCGAGCGCGTCCGGGCGCACCGGCAGGAACGGGAACTCCAGCCCGCACCCGGCCGACCGGGGCGGCGGGCCGGCGAGATCCGGTCCCGCCAGCCCGACCGCGGCCAGCAGCGGTTCGGCCGGAAGCTCCGGCCCGACCGTAGGCCGGCTCCCGGTCAGCGTGGCCCGCCCATCCCGCACGGTCAGCGGCAGGAGTCCCACCCCGCACTCCTGCACCAGCACCACCGCCGCACCGGCGGCCGACCCCGCCTCGACCGGAGGCGCCAGCTCGGCCGGGGCCGCCAGCCCGCGGCGGGCGACGGTCACGGCCGCGCCCACGCTGGGGTGGCCGGCGAACGGCAGCTCCGCGGCGGGTGTGAAGATCCGCGCCCGGTAGGTCGCGTCTGGCTGGGTCGGCGGCAGTACGAACACCGTCTCCGACAGGTTGAACTCGCTGGCGATCGCCTGCAGCTGGGCGGTCGCCAGGCCATCCGCGTCGAACACCACCGCGAGCGGGTTACCGGTGAACGGCCGGTCGGTGAAGACGTCCACGATCTCGTACGGCACGCTGGTCATGGCGTTTACCCTAGGCCGCCGCGGCGGCCATGGGCGGGGGGTCCGCCGCGCGCCGCAAGGGGCCCGGCGCGCGGCGTAGAGCCGATGGTGGCACCACACCGGGTGTTCTGTCCAACTCCGGGTAGGACGTAGCATGGAAGCATGCCGGCCCAAGCACCCACGATCGAGGACGCGATCCAGGCCGCACTCGCCACGGTCGACGACCCGGAGATCCATCGCCCGATCACCGAGCTTGGGATGGTGCGCTCGGCAACCGTCGGCGCCGACCGGGTGGTGCAGGTCGAGCTGCTGCTCACGGTGGCCGGCTGCCCGCTGAAAGACAAGCTTCGCTCCGACATCACCACCGCGGTCGCGGCGGTGGACGGGGTGGCCGGGGTCCGGATCGAGTTCGGCGTGATGACCGGCGAACAGCGTAAGGAGCTGCAGCAGCGGCTGCGCGGCGACGTGGCCGAGCCGGTCATCCCGTTCGCCCAGCCCGGCTCGCGGACCCGGGTGTACGCGGTGGCCTCCGGCAAGGGCGGGGTCGGGAAGTCCAGCGTCACCGTGAACCTGGCGGCGGCGATGGCGGCCCGGGGGCTGGACGTCGGGGTGATCGACGCGGACATCTACGGGCACAGCGTGCCCCGGATGCTCGGTACGCAGGACCGACCCACCCAGGTCGAGGACATGATCATGCCGGTGCAGGCGCACGGCATCAAGGTCATCTCGATCGGCATGTTCACCGCCGGCAACGCCGCGGTGGTGTGGCGCGGCCCGATGCTGCACCGCGCCCTGCAGCAGTTCCTCGCCGACGTCTGGTGGGGCGAGCTGGATGTGCTGCTGCTGGACCTGCCACCCGGCACCGGGGACATCGCGATCTCGGTCGCGCAGCTGCTGCCGGCGGCCGAGATCCTGGTCGTCACCACCCCGCAGCTGGCCGCCGCCGAGGTGGCCGAGCGGGCCGGCGGGATCGCGATGCAGACCCACCAACGGCTGGTCGGAGTGGTGGAGAACATGTCCTGGTTGGAGCTGCCGTCCGGGGACCGGATGGAGGTCTTCGGCGCCGGCGGCGGGCAGGCCGTCGCTGGGTCGCTGACCAAGCTGGTGGGGGCGCCGGTGCCGCTGCTCGGTCAGGTCCCGCTCGACCCGCAGGTGCGGGAGACCGGCGACGCCGGTACGCCGTTGGTGCTCACGGCTCCGGACTGCCCGGCGGCGAAGGCGCTGACCGGGGTCGCGGACCAGCTCGCGGTCCGCCGGGAGTCGCTGGTCGGCAAGCCGCTCGGCCTGCGCCCGGCGGCGTAGCCAGCCCGCGCCAAGCGCGCCAGCTCCGATCAGGTGATGTCCTCGTAGTGAGGGCGGTCCGCCGGCGGCGCGGAGGCGGAATCCGGGGCGCCGGACCCGGACGCCGCGGCAGAACCCGGAGCAGCGGCGGACCCCCGGGCACCGGCCGACCCGGGCACCGCGGCCCGCCAGGAGGCGGTCCGGCGCACCTCCCCGGCCGCCCGGCCAGCGTCCTCGAGATCCTGCTGGACGCCGCGGGTCTGCTGCACCAGATCGTCCGAGACCCCCTTCAGCGGGCTGAGCAGCTTCTCCTGGTCGGCTTCGCTGAGCAGGTGCTTGCGTACGAAGCTGCGCGGGTTCAGGTCATCGAGCTGGATGTCGGTGCCGAGCTCCCGGCTCAGGTCGCTGGTGGCGTTCTGGGCCATCCGGCGCAGGTTCCGCAGCATCCGCAGCCCGTCTCCGATTATCCGGGGCAGCTTGTCGCCGAAGATGAACAGGGCCAGCAGCAGCAGCGCCACGACCTCGTACCAGCTCAGGTTCGAAAACACGCCGCCTCCTCCACCACCGCCAGGTTACGCCGGCCTCAGCCGTCGTCGGCCACCAGCGTGACCGCGGCGTCCTCCTCCGAGCCACCCCGCCGGTACGCGATCGTGACCACCGCTCCCGGCGCGTGCTTTCGGACCAGCGCGATCAGGTCGGTCGGTCCGGTCAGCGGCTGCCCCTCGAACCGCACCAGCACGTCCCCGGCCCGGATCCCGGCCTCGTCGGCCGGTCCGCCGCCCACCACCGAGGCCAGCCGGACCCCGCCGCCGGCGACCCGCCCGCTGCGGTCCAGCTCGGCGCCGATCACGGTCCGCCGGGCCTGCCCGGTCTCGATGATCTCCTGCGCCACCCGCCTCGCCTGGCTGATCGGGATGGCGAACGCGAGCCCGATGTTGGCCGCCTCGTCCGCGGTCGCCGCCACCGACTTGATCACCGAGTTGACCCCGATCACCCGGCCGGCCGCGTCCACCAGCGGCCCGCCGGAGTTGCCCTGGTTCACCGCGGCGTCGGTCTGGATCGCGGCGTAGTAGCGCACCTGCTCACCCGGCTCGCCGGCCTGGATGGTCCGGTCGACCGCGCTGACGATCCCGGCGGTGACGGTGTTCGCCAGCGCCAGCGGCGACCCGAACGCGAGCACCGGGTCCCCCGCCGCGACCATTGCCGAGTCGCCGAGCCGCACCGGGGCCAGCCCGTCCTGGTCCACCCGGAGCACCGCGAGGTCGGACTCGGGGTCCCGCCCGACCAGCTCGGCCGGAGCGCTCGCCCCGTCGTGGAAGGTCACCACCGCCGGGGTGTCGCCCTCGCCCACCACGTGGTCGTTGGTGATCACATGTCCTTCGGCCGAGGCCACGAACCCGGAGCCGAGGTTGGTGCCGCCCGGGCTGCCGGTGCGGATCGTGACCACGCTCGGCAGGACCTGCTCGGCCACCCCGGCCAGGCTCTCCGGCGGCCGCTGCGGCAGGGCCGCCGGGGCCGCGCTGTCGACGGCGCCGAGGATCGCGCCGCCGCCCCGGTCGCCCCCGGCGTAGGTGTAGCCGAGCACACCGCCCACCGCGCCGGCCACCAGGCCGACCAGCAGCGCGGTCACCACCACCGTCGCGACCAGCCGGCCCCGGCTCGCCGGCCGGTCCGGAGCCGCCAGCGGTTCCAGCGGCGCGGGTGGCCGGGGCGGGGCCGGGGCGGGGAGCACGATCTCGGTCTGGGTGGCCGGGTTTCGCCACGGGTCGGTGCGGGCCTCCGACCACCAGGGCGGTTCGGAACGGCCCCGGCCCTGGTCGAGCGGTTCAGAGCGCGCGACCGGGTCCGCCGCGGGCACCTCCGGACCCGCCGTTGCCGGCCATCGGGCCCAGCTCCCGCCGTCGGTCACCCACCCAGCATGACAGAAGCCGAGCCCACCTCGCATCGATCCGGACGAGCCAACCTTTCCCGGACCGGTCGGCTCAGCCGGCGTACGAGGTGAGGAAGCGCAACAGAGTCCGCACTCCCCAGCCGGTGGCTCCCCGACTCACCTCCGCATCGTCCTTGTCGGCCCAGGCCGGCGCCGACATGTCCAGATGTGCCCACCGGCTCCGGGCGGTGCCGGTGAACTCCCGCAGATAGAGCGCGGCCAGCACCGACCCGGCGCCTTCCGGTGCGTTGGTCAGGTCGGCCACCTCGCTGCCGAGCGCTTCCACGTAGTCGTCGACCAGTGGCATCCGCCAGACCTGCTCACCGGCCGCCTCCGCCGCCTGCGCGAGCGCCGCCGCCAGGTCCGGATCCTCGGTGTAGAGGCAGGCGGTCCGGCGGCCCACCGCGACCGCGTTCGCGCCGGTCAGGGTGGCCAGGTCCAGCAGCAGGTCGGGGCGCAGCCGGGCGGCGGCGTACGCCAGCGCGTCGGCCAGCACCAGCCGCCCCTCGGCGTCGGTGTTTCGCACCTCGCTGGTCTTGCCGCCCCAGTGGCGCACCACGTCGCCGGGCCGCTGCGCCGAGCCGCTGACCAGGTTCTCGGCCAGCGGAGCCAGCGCCGTCACCCGGACCGGCAGCCGGCGCGCGGCCGCTCCGAGCACCGCGGCCACCACCGCGGCCGCGCCACCCATGTCCTTGCGCATAAGCTTCATGTTGTCGGCCGACTTGATCGACAACCCGCCACTGTCGAACGTGATTCCCTTGCCGACCAGCACCACGTGGCGGGTGGCCGGACCGGAGGGCTGTGAAGCTGGGCCGCGGCCGGTTGACCGCGAGCTACGCTCCGCTACGCCCGCTGGCGGCCGCCAGGTCAGCTCGACCAACCGGGGTGGCCGGGCCGAGCCGCCGCCGACCGCGACGATGCCGCCGAACCCGCCGTCCCGCAGCGCCGCCTCGTCCCACACCCGCACCCGTACCCCCGCCTGCCGGTCCGCCGCCTTCACCACCTCCCGGGCGAACCAGGCCGGGCTCTTGCGCAGCGAGGGGGTGTTGGTCAGGTCCCGGGCCAGGTGGGTGGCGGTGACGGTCGCGTCGGCCTCGGCCAGCGCCGGCTGGTACCGCTCCGGCTCGTCCGTAGCCAGTGTGACTGTGCGCAGCCGGGGTGCCTTGTCCGGCGGGTCGGATCCGAGCCGGTACCGGTACGCGGCCAGCCGCAGGCCCTCGGCCAGCCCTCGCACCGCCGCCGGCGTAGCGTCCGATGGCAGCCGGACGGTGACCGAGGTCTCCCGGACCGCGGCCCGGGCGATCCCGGCGCCGGCGGCGCGCCAGCCGGCCTCGTCACCGTCCCCGATCCCGGCCAGCAACACCCGCCGGGGCCGGCCGAGCGGGCGCGGCAGGTTCTGCACCACCCCCGCCCGCCCGGTGTGCCCGGTCTGCTCCAGCAGGCTGGAGCACTCCTCCACCAGCTGATCGGGCAGTCCCGCGGTGGTCGGGGCCAGCACACTGCCCGGATCGGCCGGTTGCACGGGCAGTGCGACTACGGCCGGAGCCCCGCTGGCGGAGGTGAGACGGACGGTGAGCACGCGGCGTCAGCCGACTGCAGTCTTCAGGGCCGCGCCGAGCGCCGTCGCCTCGTCCGGTGTCATCTCCACCACCAGTCGACCACCGCCCTCCAGCGGGACCCGCATCACGATCCCCCGACCCTCCTTGGTGACCTCCAGCGGACCGTCACCTGTCCGCGGCTTCATAGCCGCCATCTCGTCTCCCC
>WHTQ01000080.1 GCA_009377645.1 Micromonosporaceae bacterium
ACGCAAAATCGCCAGCTGGCCCCTCAAACGCGCCGCACACCGCATCCCAGACCGCCCAGCCGATCCAACCGTCACCATCATCGGCGCGACCAAAACCAACCGGGTCAAACGGACAACACGACCTTAAGTCACCGGTATTGTGACTAGGCCGGGTGCTACGTCACCGTTACCGTCCAGCGATACCTGCCGACCGCATCCGGCCGGTCGGCCCGGGCCGCCGGTCCGCCTAGAGTGAGGGGCGACGGCACCCGGTCCGGTGACCCCGGCCGACGGTGCCCACCACGCCCGGCAACCAGGCCGGCATGGGGAGCGAAAGGGGGCGGGCGCCGTGAGGGTCGGAATCCCGCGCGAGGTCAAGAACCACGAGTACCGGGTGGCGATCACCCCGGCCGGCGCGCACGAGCTGGCCCGCGCCGGCCATGAGGTCTACGTAGAGACCGGGGCCGGGCTCGGCTCGTCGATCACGGACGCCGACTTCCGGACCGCCGGCGCCCGGATCGCACCCACCGCCGAGGACGTCTGGGAGACCGCCGAGCTGGTGCTCAAGGTCAAGGAGCCGGTCACCGAGGAGTATCCCCGGATGCGCCCGGGGCAGGTGCTATTCACCTACCTGCACCTGGCCGCGTCCAAGGCGTGCACCGACGCGCTGCTGGAGCGCCGGGTCACCGGGATCGCGTACGAGACGGTGGCCGGGCCGGACGGCACGCTGCCGCTGCTCGCCCCGATGAGCGAGGTGGCCGGCCGGCTCGCCCCGCAGGTCGGGGCGTACCACCTGATGCGGCGGGGCGGCGGCCGCGGGGTGCTGCTCAGCGGGGTCTCCGGGGTGTACGCGGCCAAGGTGGTGGTGATCGGGGCCGGGGTGAGCGGCATGAACGCGGCCGCGATCGCGCTCGGCATGCAGGCCGAGGTGCTGCTGCTGGACAAGAACGTCAACAAGCTGCGCCAGGCCGACGCGATCTACCAGGGCCACCTGCAAACCGTCGCCTCGAACGCGTACGAAGTGGAGCGGGCGGTGCTGGACGCGGACCTGGTGGTGGGGGCGGTGCTGGTGCCGGGCGCCAGGGCACCCACCCTGGTCAGCAACGAGCTGGTCTCCCGGATGAAGTCCGGCAGCGTACTGGTCGACATCTCGATCGACCAGGGTGGCTGCTTCGAGGACTCCCAACCGACCACCCACGACGAGCCGGTCTACCAGGTGCACGACTCGCTGTTCTACTGCGTGGCGAACATGCCCGGGGCAGTGCCGCACACCAGCACGTACGCGCTGACCAACGTGACCGTGCCGTACGCGCTGGAGCTGGCCAACCACGGCTGGCGGGAGGCGCTGCGCCACGACCCGTCGCTGGCGTCCGGGCTGAACACCCACGACGGCGGGCTCACCAACGCCGCCGTGGCCGCCGCCCACGGGATGCCCAACGTCCCGATGGCGGAGGTGCTGGCCTGACCGGCCCGACCGATGCCCTGCAGCGGGTGGTGCGGGGGTACCTGGACCACCTGACCGTCGAGCGTGGACTGGCCGCGAACACCATCCGCGCGTACCGCCGCGACCTGGACCGGTACCTGACCACGCTGGCCGGCGCCGGGGTCACCGACCTGGACCAGGTCACGGCCGGGCAGGTGGCCGACCACCTGGCGGCGCTGCGGGAGGGGGACCAGCAGCATCCCCGGCTGGCGGCCGCCTCCGCGGCGCGGGCGGTCAGCGCGGTACGCGGGCTGCACCGGTTCGCCCACCGGGAGCGGCTGGTGGCCGCGGACGTCGCTGTCCGGCAGGTGCCGCCGACCCCGCCCCGGCGGCTGCCGAAGGCGCTGGACGTCGAGGCGGTGCTCCGGCTGCTGACGGTCGCCGGGGCCGACGGCGGGCCGCGTGGCCTGCGGGACCGGGCGCTGCTGGAGCTGCTCTACGGCACCGGGGCGCGGGTCTCGGAGGCGGTCGGCGCCGATGTGGACGACCTGGACCTGTCCGACGACCTGGCCGACAACCTGGCCGAGGGCACGATGGTGCTGTACGGCAAGGGCGGGCGGACCCGGCTGGTGCCGATCGGCGGGTACTCGGTGGCGGCGGTCCGGGCGTGGCTGGCCGGCGGCCGGCCGGCGCTGGCCGCCAGCGGGCGAGGCGGTCCGGCGCTGTTCCTGAACACCCGCGGTGGCCGGCTGTCCCGGCAGAGCGCCTGGAGCATCCTGCGGGCGGCCGCCGGGCGGGCCGGGTTGCCGGTCGAGGGGCCGCACGCGGTCTCGCCGCACACGCTGCGCCACTGCTTCGCCACCCACCTGCTCGACGGGGGGGCCGACGTGCGGGTGGTGCAGGAGCTGCTCGGGCATGCCTCGGTGACCACCACCCAGGTCTACACGCTGGTCACGGTGGACCGGTTGCGGGAGGTCTACGCCACGGCGCACCCGCGCGCCCGCTGACCAAACCCTGGCCGGTGGCGTACAGTCGGGCAACAGCGATGTCGTTTCCGGGGGGAGAGCGGGTAGCAGCCCGAACAGCATGGCAGGCAACGCAGACCAGGTCGAGACATGGACCACGGCGCTCCGGCAGGAGACGACCGGGTTCGGGCTCGGTGCCGACCTGGGGCCGGCCGACCCGTCCGCGTACACCATGCGCAAGCCGATCCCGGAGCCGATGCCGGTCGACCGGCACGGCCCGGCCCGGATCATCGCGATGGCCAACCAGAAGGGCGGGGTGGGCAAGACCACCACCACCATCAACCTGGGCGCGGCCCTGGCCGAGTACGGGCGGCGGGTGCTGCTGGTCGACTTCGACCCGCAGGGGGCGCTGTCGGTGGGGCTGGGCGCGAACCCGCACAACCTGGAGCTGTCGATCTACAACCTGCTGCTGCAGAGCGACGTGCCGCTCGAGGAAGTGCTGATCAAGACGAACGTGGCCGGGCTGCACATGCTGCCGGCCAACATCGACCTGGCCGCGGCCGAGATCCAGCTGGTCACCGAGGTGGCCCGGGAGATGGTGCTCACACGGATCCTGCGGCAGGTGCGCAAGGAGTATGACTTCATCCTGATCGACTGCCAGCCGTCCCTCGGGCTGCTCGCGATCAACGCGCTGACCTGCGCGCACGGAGTGCTGATCCCGCTGGAGTGCGAGTTCTTCAGCCTGCGCGGGGTGGCGCTGCTGCTGGACACCATCGACAAGGTCCGGGAGCGGCTCAACTTCGACCTGGAGCTGGAGGGCATTCTCGCCACCATGTACGACAGCCGCACCACCCACTGCCGGCAGGTGCTGCAGCGGGTGGTGGAGGCGTTCGGTGACAAGGTCTACCAGACTGTGATCACCAAGACCGTGAAGTTCCCGGAGTCGACCGTGGCCGGCGCCCCGATCACCTCGCTGGACCCGGCTTCCTCCGGCGCGCGCAACTACCGGCAGCTGGCCCGCGAGGTCATCGCGGCCGCCGCCGAGCGCGACTGACCACCTCTCGATTCGAGCCCGAGCGTGACGGAGCCCGCAACCGTGACCGCCCCCGAGTCGGCTGAGCCCACAACTGGTGGGTTCACGGTCCGGCTGGACAACTTCACCGGACCGTTCGACCTGCTGCTGCAGCTGATCAGCAAGCACAAGCTGGACGTCACCGAGGTGGCGCTGCACCAGGTGACCGACGAGTTCCTGGCCTACCTGCGGGCGCTGGGCGACGCCTGGGACCTAGACGAGACCAGCGAGTTCCTGGTGGTGGCGGCCACCCTGCTGGACCTGAAGGCGGCCCGGCTGCTGCCGGCGGCGGCGGTCGAGGACGAGGAGGACCTGGCGCTGCTAGAGGCCCGGGACCTACTGTTCGCGCGGCTGCTGCAGTACCAGGCCTTCAAGCAGGCGGCCGGGCACCTGGCCACGCTGGTCGCGGAGGGGGGCCGGCGCTGGCCGCGGGCGGTCACCCTGGAGCCGCGGTACGCGCAGGCGCTGCCGGACCTGGTGCTGGGGGTGGGCCCGGAGCGGCTGGCCGCGATCGCCGCCCGGGCGCTGGCGCCGAAGCCGCAGCCGGTGGTCTCGATCGCGCACGTGCACCAGGCCCGGGTAAGTGTTCGGGAGCACGCCGCGGTGCTGCGGGAGCGGCTGCTGCGCGCCGGCACCGCGTCGTTTCGTAGCCTGTGCCGGGACTGCCGGAGCACCCTGGAGGTGGTGGCCCGGTTCCTGGCGCTGCTGGAGCTCTACCGGGAGGGCATGGTCGGTTTCGAGCAGGTGCAGGCGCTGGGGGAGCTGACGGTCCGGTGGACCGGCGGCGAGACGCCGGTGGCGCTGGAGGTCGACGAGTACGCGGGCAGCCCGCGTACCCCGGGAGAGGATGGCGCGGCGTGACCGAGGACGAGCTGCGGGCGGCGCTGGAGGCGATCCTGCTGGTGGTCGACGAGCCGGTGAGCGAGGTGATGCTGGCCCAGACGGTGGAGCAGCCGACCGAGCGGGTGGTGGCGGCGCTGTCGGCGCTGGCCGAGGACTACACCGCCACCGGGCGCGGGTTCGACCTACGCCGGGCGGCCGGCGGCTGGCGGCTCTACACCCGGCCCGAGCAGGCGCCGTTCGTGGAGCGGTTCGTGCTGGACGGGCAGCAGGCCCGGCTGACCCAGGCGGCGCTGGAGACGCTGGCGGTGGTGGCCTATCGGCAGCCGGTGGCCCGGTCCCGGGTGGCCGCGATCCGGGGGGTCAACTGCGACGGGGTCTTCCGCACCCTGCTGACCCGGGGGCTGGTGGAGGAGGCGGGCATCGAGCCGGACAGCGGGGCGCACCTCTACCGCACCACCAGCGTGTTCCTGGAGAAGCTCGGGCTGGACTCGGTGGCGCAGCTGCCGCCGCTGGCCCCGTTCCTGCCCGACGACGTGAGCGCGCTCGACCCGGACATCCGGGAGCTGGCCGGCGGCTCACCGGAGGATCCCGGCGATGCTGCCGGATGAGCCGGTGCCGGGGGAGCCGGCTCGGCTGCAGAAGGTGCTCGCCGCGGCCGGCGTCGGGTCCCGCCGCGCCTGCGAGGAGCTGATCGCCGACGGCCGGGTCATGGTCGACGGCGCGGTCGCGACGCTGGGGGACAAGGTCGACCCCGGGACGGCTGTCATCTATGTGGACGGTGAGCGGGTGGTGGCCGACCCGCGACTGGTCTACCTGGCGTTCAACAAGCCGCGCGGCGTCGTGTCCACGATGGATGACGAGCAGGGGCGGGCGGCGCTCGCAGACTACCTCGGGGAGGTGGACAGCCGGGTGTTCCACGTCGGCCGGCTGGACGCCGACAGCGAGGGGCTGCTGCTGCTGACCAACGACGGTGAGCTGGCGAACCGGCTGACCCACCCCTCGTACGGGGTGGCCAAGACCTACCTGTGCCAGGTGCCGGGGCCGGTGGGCAAGCCGGTGCGCCGGGCGCTGCTGGCCGGGGTGGCGCTGGAGGACGGCCCGGCGAAGGCGGACGCGTTCCGGGTGGTGGACACCGCCGGCCGCTCGGCGCTGGTCGAGATCGTGTTGCACGAGGGGCGGCAGCACATCGTACGGCGGATGCTGGCGCACGTCGGTCACCCGGTGTCCCGGCTGGTGCGCACCGCCGTCGGCCCGGTGCGGCTGGGCGGTCTCAAGCCCGGCCGGACCCGCCCGCTGACCAGCCGCGAGCTGGCCGCCCTGTTCCGGACGGGCCCGGATCAAGTCAGCTCCCGCCAGAGCTCGTAGCCCAGGAACCCGGCGAACCCGAGCAGCGCGGCATCGAGGCGATGGCCGTCGGGTGAACCACTGCTGAGATGATGGTCAGGTGGGTGTGAAGGAGCGTTTCGTGGTGGCGGTGGACGGGCCGTCCGGGTCTGGGAAGTCCACGGTGTCCCGGCGGCTGGCGGCGACGCTGGCCGCCGCGTACCTGGACACCGGGGCGATGTACCGGGCGGTGACCTGGGCGGTGCTGCGGGCCGGGGTCGACCTGGCCGACCCCGAAGGGATCGCCAAGGTCGCGACCGAGTCGGAGCTGGGCTGCGGCACCGACCCGGCCCACCCGTACCTCCGGGTGGACGGGGTGCCGGTGGATGGGCCGATCCGGGGGCCGGAGGTGACCGCCGCGGTCTCCGCGGTGGCGGCGGTGCCGGCGGTGCGCCGGCTGCTGGTCGCCCGGCAGCGGGAGATCATCGCCGGGGCGGACCGGATCGTGGTGGAGGGCCGGGACATCGGCGGGGTGGTCGCGCCGGAGGCGGAGCTGAAGGTGTTCCTGACCGCCGCGCCGGCCGAGCGGGCCCGCCGCCGCAGCGCCCAGGACGCGACCGACCCGACCGCCACCGCCGCGGAGCTGGCCCGGCGCGACGGGCTGGACATGACCCGGGCCGCCGACCCGCTGCAGCCGGCACCGGACGCGGTCGAGCTGGACACCACCGGCGTGGACATCGACGCGGTGGTGGCCACCATCCGGGACCTGCTGGCCGACCGGCTGCGGGAGCGGCAGGGGTGACCGAGCCCGCGCAGGACACCGGTCCGGTGCCGGTGGTGGCGGTGGTCGGCCGCCCGAATGTCGGCAAGTCGACGCTGGTCAATCGGTTTCTCGGTCGCCGGCAGGCGGTGGTGGAGGACACGCCGGGGGTGACCCGAGACCGGGTGGCCTACGACGCGGAGTGGTCCGGTCGCCGGTTCACGCTGGTCGACACCGGCGGCTGGGCACCGGATGCGACCGACCGGGCCGCCGCGATCGCCACCCAGGCCGAGGTGGCGGTCGCCACCGCGGACGTGGTGCTGTTCGTCGTGGAGGCCACGGTCGGGGCCACCGACATCGACGAGGCCGCGGTCCGGATGCTGCGCAAGGCGGCCAAGCCGGTGCTGCTGGTCGCGAACAAGGCGGACAACCAGGCGCTGGAGCTGGAGGCGAGCTCGCTGTGGTCGCTCGGGCTCGGGGAGCCGTACCCGGTCTCGGCGCTGCACGGCCGCGGCTCGGGCGACCTGCTGGACACGGTGCTGGCGGCGCTGCCGGCCCCGGCCCCGCCGGTGCCGGACGCGACTCCCGCCGGGCCGCGCCGGGTGGCGCTGGTGGGGCGGCCGAACGTGGGCAAGTCGAGCCTGCTGAACCGGTTGGCCGGGCAGGAGCGGGCGGTGGTCGACCCGGTGGCCGGCACCACTGTGGACCCGGTGGACAGCCTGGTGCAGATCGGCGGGCAGACCTGGCAGCTGGTGGACACCGCCGGGCTGCGCCGCCGGGTCGGGCAGGCCGCCGGTACGGAGTACTACGCCAGCCTGCGGACTGCCGGGGCGATCGACGCCGCCGAGGTGGCGATCGTGCTGCTGGACGCGAGCGAGCCGATCGCCGAGCAGGACCAGCGGATCCTGTCGATGGTGACGGAGGCCGGTCGGGCGCTGGTGCTGGCGTTCAACAAGTGGGACCTGGTGGACGAGGACCGTCGGCACCAGCTGGCCAAGGAGACCGACCGGGAGCTGCGCCGGATCCGGTGGGCGCTGCGGGTCAACGTGTCCGCGCTGACCGGGCGGTCGGTCGACCGGCTGGCGCCGGCGCTGCGGACCGCGCTGGCGAGCTGGGAGCGGCGGGTGCCGACCGGCCAGCTCAACCAGTGGCTGGCCGCGCTGACCCGGGCCACGCCGCACCCGGTTCGGCGGGGGAGGTCGCCACGGGTGCTGTTCGCCACTCAGGCCGGCACCTGCCCGCCCCGGTTCGTGCTGTTCACGACCGGGCGGCTGGACGTCGCGTACCAGCGGTTCGTGGAGCGCCGGCTGCGGGAGGAGTTCGGCTTCGACGGCAGCCCGGTCATGATCACCGTGCGCACCCGCGCCAAGCGGGACGAGCATTAACCTAGCATCCTAGGATGCTGTACGCGGTGTGCGGTGTAGCGCACACGACGATCCCACGGTCAGGTAACGAGGCGGCGCAGCAGCGTCAGGTCGACGTCGGTGAGGCTGGCCACCAGGTGGACGCCGGGCCGGGCGGGTAGCGGCACCTCGCCCTGGACGCCGACGACGGCGGCGCCGGCGTCCAGCGCGCTGGCCAGACCGCTGGGGGAGTCTTCGATCGCGACGCACCGGGCGATCGGGGTGCCGAGCCGGGCGGCGGCGGTGCGGTAGGACTCCGGGTCCGGCTTTGGCGCGCTGACCTCGTTGCCGCACACGACCACGTCGAAGGTGCGGGTGCCGAGGGTGGAGCGCAGAGCTACCTCCACGAGTGGGCGGGAGGTGGAGGTGACCAGGGCGGTCGGGACCCGGGCGGCGCGGACCTCGGCCACCAGCCCGGCGGCGCCGGGCCGCCAGTCCAGGTCGGTCGCGAACAGCTGCGCCATCCGGCCGGCCAGCCAGGTGTCGTCGGCGGCCCGGTCCCGGCCGGCCAGCCCCAGATCCCGGTAGAAGACCGCCATTGAGTCGCGGAAGCTGCGGCCGATCATCGCCCGCCGAGCTGGTTCGGACACGGTGCCGCCCAGCCGCTCGGCGAGCCCGCGCAGGGCCGTGTCCCAGAGCCGCTCACTGTCCAGCAGGGTGCCGTCCATGTCGAACAGGACCGCCGCCAGCTCGGGCACCCCGGGGTCGCCGGTAGGTGAAGTGGGTGAGGTGGTCACGGCCGAAGTGTGCACGCCGACCGGGCGGGTTGACGACTGGCCTCCTACTCGTACGCGATCGCGGTCAGCACGTCGGTCCGGGCGGCCCGGATCGCCGGCAGGACCGCCGCCACCACCCCGACGATGCCGGCCAGCACCAGGTAGGTCGCGAGCTGGGTCCACGGCAGGGTGAGGGTGGTGATGCCCTCGTCGCCCAGGGCGCCGACCACTGCGGCGCCCAGACCGCTGCCGACCACCACCCCGAGCAGGGCGCCGAACACCGCGATCACCACCGCTTCGACGGTGATCATCCGCATGGTCGCGGCCCGACCCAGCCCAACCGCCCGCAGCAGCCCGATCTCGCGGGTCCGCTCCAGCACCGACAGGGCCAGCGTATTGATGATGCCCAGCACCGCGATCAGGATCGCCAGCGCCAGCAGAATCTGGATCATCGTGAGGACGCTGTCGAGCTGGCTGCTCTGCTGCTCGATGAACGCGTTCTGGTCGGTCACCGACACCTCCGGACTGTCCGCCAGCAGCGCCGCCACCTGCGGCTGCACCTGGTCGGCCGGGGTGCCCTCGGTGAGCTTCACGAACCCCATGTCCGGCTGCGGGATCCCGAAGTTCGCTGTCGCCTCGGGCGGTAGTACGAACCCGCCGAAGATCGGCAGCCACTCGTACACCCCGACCACCTGGTAGGTGCTGGGCTCGCCGCGGGAAAGCTGCACCGGCAGCCGGTCGCCGACCGCGATCCCGCGGTCCTCGGCGGTGCGAGAGTCGACCACCAGCTGGCCCGGGGCGAGCGTGTCCACGGTGCCGGACTCGGCGGTCAGGCCGAACATCTTCCGGACCGCCGCCAGGTCGGTCCCGGCGGACACGAAGCCGGTCTGCCCGTCGACCTCGGCCTGGTCTCCGTAGAGCCCGGCCACTGTGTCCACTCCGGGCAGCGCCGCCGCCCGGTCTAGCACGTCCGGGTCGAACGACGGCGGGCGCGGCCCGGTCTGCTCCCCGGAGATGATCAGCTCGGCGTCCATCGCGTCCTCGGCGAGCCCGCCGATGCTGGTCTTGGCCGAGTCGAGAATGACGCCGACTCCGGCGACCAGCGCCACTCCGACCATCAGCGCGGCGGCCGTGATCGCCGTCCGGCGCGGGTTGCGGCCGGAGTTGAGCCGGCCCAGCTTGCCCGGCACCGACCAGGAGAACAACCGGCCCAGCAGGGACACCACCGGGCGGGCGATCAACGGTGTGAGCAGGGCGGCTCCGACGAAGCAGACCAGCACCCCGCCGAGTACCGCCCACAGCTCCTGGCCGCCGGCGTTGCCGGTCAGGCCGAGCGCCAGCATCGCGCCGCCGGCGGCGAGGGTGGCCGTGCCGGCCACCGACAGCCGGGTCAGCGGGCGGTCCGGGGTGGCCGCCTCCTGCATCGCGGCGACCGGCGGCACCCGGGAGGCCCGCAGCGCCGGCATCCCGGCGGCCACCACAGTGACCAGTACGCCGACCGTGAACGCGCTGATCACCGCGCTGGCCGGCACCGCCAGGCCGGCGGTCGGCAGCGAGGCGAAGCCGCCGGCCAGCGTGGCCAGCAGGGCTCCGACCCCGACTCCGGCGGCCAGCCCGAGGCCGGCGGCGATCAGGCCGATCACCACCGCCTCCACCAGCACCGAGCCGACGATCTGTCGCCGGCTGGCGCCGACCGCCCGGGTCAGGGCGAGCTCCCGGGTGCGCTGCGCCACCATGATCGAGAAAGTGTTGAGGATCAGGAAGATCCCTACGAACAGCGCCACCCCGGCGAAGCCGAGCAGGATGTTGTTGAAGAACGCCAGCCCGGAGCGCAGCCCGGCGGAGGCGTCCTCGGCCAGCTCGGCGCCGGTCCGGACCTGGTACCCGTCGCCGAGTGCGGCGGTCAGGTCGTCGCGCAGCTGCTCGTGGGAGACGCCGGGCGCCGCCTTCACGTCCACCGCGGTCCAGACTCCGGTCTCGCCGAGCATCAGCTCCTGGGCGACCTCGTCGGTGAACGCGACGAACTGCACCCCCCCGATCGTGTCCCGGTCCTCGGTGAAGCCGAACGTCCCGACCAGCTCGAAGTCCTGCCGGGGCTCGAGGGTGAGCACACCGACCTGGTCGCCGACTGACAGGCCGGCGTTGCTGGCCAGTGCCGCGTCGATCGCGATCTCGTTCGGGGCGCTGGGGCCGCGGCCGTCCCGCAGCTCGATCAGCCCGCCTTGGCCGCCCCAGTTGACGCCTAGCCGGGGTGGGCCGAACGAGGTCACCACCTTGCCGTCGGAGCCGATCACCCGGGCACCGTCGGCCTCCACCTCGCCGACCGCCGAAGCGACCCCGGGCACGTCGGCGACCCGGTCCACGATGTCGGCGGGCATGGTGGCCGGCACCTGCTCGCCCTCGAACTCGTCCACCGCCACCTTCGGCTCCCCGTGCACCTGCACGTCGGTGTCGGCGTAGACGCCGGCGAACAGGTTGTCGAACGACCGGCTGAGGGTGTCGGTGAGGATCAGGCTGCCGGAGACGAACATCACCCCGAGCACCACCGCCAGCCCGGACAGGACCAGCCGGAGCTTGCGGTGCAGCATGCTGGTCAGCGTGGCCCGCAGCATCAGCGCACCGGCCCGGCGTCCGAGCCGGCTAGCTCGCCGGCGTTGACCAGCAGCAGGGTGTCGAGCCGCTTCATGATGTCCAGCACCGTCTCGGCGGTCGGGTCGGTCAGCTCGTCGACGATCTGCCCGTCGCCGAGGAACACCACCCGGTCGGCGTAGGCGGCGGCCGCCGGGTCGTGGGTGACCATCACGATCGTCTGCCCGGACTCGTGCACCGAGCTGCGGAGGAACCCGAGCACCTCGGCGCTGGACCGGGAGTCGAGGTTGCCGGTCGGCTCGTCGGCGAAGACCACCTCGGGCTTGGTGACTAGCGCCCGGGCGCAGGCCACCCGCTGCTGCTGCCCGCCGGACAGCTGGCTCGGCCGGTGGCTGAGCCGGTCGGCCAGCCCGACCGTGTCGATCACTGTGTCGAACCAGCCGCGGTCGGGCTTGCGGCCGGCGATCGACAGCGGCAGCAGGATGTTCTCCCGGGCGGTCAGCATCGGCAGCAGGTTGAACTGCTGGAAGATGAAGCCCACCCGGTCCCGGCGCAGCTTGGTCAGCCCGGCGTCGCCGAGCCCGGTCAGTTGGGTGTCGCCGATCGAGATCTCGCCCCGGGTGACCGAGTCCAGCCCGGCGAGGCAGTGCATCAGGGTGGACTTGCCGGAACCGGACGGGCCCATGATCGCGGTGAACGCGCCACGGGCGAGTTCCACGTTCACGCCGCGCAGCGCGACTACTTGCGCCTCACCGGATCCGTACACCTTCCACACGTCGCTGGCTCGGGCGGCCACGCCGTCGTTGCCCAGTGCGCTCAAAGCTCCCCCTTGGTCGATGCCGGTCGAAAGTCTTGGACCGGCCAGTCACCTGCCGACCGGCCGGCACCCCCCATGGTGGGTGCGCCACCGACCGGCGACCTCCGCCCAGGGATGGAGCGGTACGCGGATTTCTGGCTGCGGGTCGTCCCTCAGGGCAGCTCAGGGTTTACCCCGGTAGGCGCCGCCGCCGGGCCAGCGTGAAGGCGACCGCGCCGGACAGCAGCAGCGCGCCGCCGGCCCCGGCCAGGGCCGTCAGGCGGTCGGCACCTCCGGTGCGGGGCAGCTCTACCCCGGTTCCTGGCTCGCCCGCCCCGGATCCCGGCGCGGCGCCGGCGCCGGGGCTGGGGGTGGTTGCGGTCAGCGCGAAGTCGACCTCGTCGGCGTCGCCGGCGGCCAGGTCGACGGTACGCCGAGCGGGCCCGACCGGCCGGTAGCGGTCCGGGACGGTCAGCACCACGGTGTAGTCGTCGGCCGGACCCAGCCCCTCGACCTGGTAGTCCCCGCCCTCGTCGGTGGTCGCGGACGCGATCGGGTCGCCGCCCGGGTCGAGGAGGGTCAGCTCGGCGCCGGGCAGCGGGTCGCCGTCGACGACCACTGACCCGGAGACGCTCCGGGTCAGCGCGGCGAACCAGGTGTGGTAGACGGGAAAGCCACTCTGGAACGTGAAGACGATGGTCAGCGTCGACAGCGGTACGGTCGGCGCGAACCACCCGGCCGCGCCGCCCGTGTCCAGACCGTTGCCGACTAGCGTGACCGACTCGTCCTGGACGACCACGGTGGGGAGGTCGAAGTCGGGGTCGCCGGGGGCTGGTCCGCCGCTGCACACCGAGGACGGTCGGGGGGAGGCGTCGCAGTAGTTGAACGCTTCCTGGAACCCGAGCCCGGCGGCCGGCACCGGGTTGCCGTCCGGATCGGTGGCCGAGATCTCGACCCGGTCGGCGTCGATGTCACCGAGCGCGAACCCCCAGCCGCCGGCCGGCGTCGGGGAGGCGAACTGGTAGGTGGTGGTGGACGGCGCGTCGGCGTTGTCGGCGGCCGGACGCAGGTTCACGTACGGCTGGTCCTGGCTGGACCCGAACTCCGCGCCGAACGGGGTGGCCCCGGACAGCCAGTTGGACGCTCCGCTGACCAGGCTGGCGGGTGCCCGGGAGTCGCTGGTGAAGCCGGCGGCGGGGAAGGCCGGCGGCAGGGTCATGGTGCCGGTGTAGTCGCCTCCGGAGCCGGCCAGGGTCCACTCGGCGTAGCTGGCGTCTGGCTCCTGCGCGGTCGCGGGCGAGGGCGGCAGTGCCAGGGTGCCGAGCAGTGGCAGCCCGGCGGCGAGCGCGAGCGCGGGCAGAATCCGGATCGTGCGCATCTTCTGTCCCGAACCTTCCTTGATCGGAATTATCCGGACAGATGTTACCTACCTGGCGGAACCCGGACCAGCCGGCGCACCGGAGGCGGCGGAGGCTGGGCGGGATAGCCGCTACCCGCCCGGGCGCACCAGGCCGGACTCGTACGCGAGCACCACGGCCTGCACCCGGTCCCGCAGCCCGAGCTTGGTCAGCACGTTCCCGACGTGGGTTTTGACGGTGGTCTCGCTGACCGACAGCGCCCGGGCGATCTCCCCGTTCGACTCGCCCCGGGCGATGTGGACCAGCACCTCCCGCTCCCGGTCGGTGAGCACCTGCAGGGCGCGGGGCGGTGCGGCCTCGGGGACCGGCAGGACGGCGGCGAACCGGTCCAGCAGCCGCTGCAGGATCCGAGGCGCCACCACCGCCTCGCCGGCGGCGACGGTGCGGATCGCCGCGACCAGGTCCTCGGCCGGCACGTCCTTGGCCAGGAACCCGCTGGCGCCGGCCCGCAGCGCGCCCACCACGTACTCGTCCAGGTCGAAGGTGGTCAGGATCAGCACCCGCACCGGCAGCCGGGCGGCCACGATCGCCCGGGTGGCGGCCACCCCGTCCAGCCGCGGCATCCGGATGTCCATCAGCACCACGTCGGGCAGCAGCCGGCGGGCCAGCTCCACCGCCTCCGCGCCATCGCCCGCTTCGCCGACGATGTCCAGGTCGGCGGCGCCGCCGAGCACCATCCGGAAGCCGGTGCGCAGCATCGGCTGGTCGTCGGCCAGCAGCACGCGGACAGGTTTCCGGTCGGTCATGGCGGCTGTAGCCTACCTGCCCGGCCGGCCGCCGCAGGGCAGCTCAGTCGTCGGCGCCGGGGCGGGGGTCGGGCGGTGCGGCGGCTGGCTCCGGCAGGGTCTGCGGGAACGGCGGCGGGCTGCCGCCGAAGGCCGGGCAGAGCGCCTGGTGGCTGCACCAGTTGCAGAGCCGGCTCGGCTTGGGCCGGAACTCCTGCGCGGCGGTCGCCCGCTCGATCGCCCGCCACAGCGCGAACAGGGTGCGCTCGAACCGGACCAGCTCATCGGCCTCCGGGGCGTAGTCGCAGATCTCGGCGTCGCGCAGGTAGAGCAGCCGCAGCACCCGCGGCACCTGCCCGCGGGTGCGCCACAGCACCAGCGCGTAGAACTTGAGCTGGAACAGCGCCCGGGCCTCGAACGCCTCCCGGGGTGCCCCGCCGGACTTGTAGTCGACCACCCGCAGCTCCCCGGCCCGGGAGACGTCGAGCCGGTCGACGTAGCCGCGCAGCCGCAGCTGCTCGTCGCCGGCGGTGGAGACGGTGGTCTCGATCAGGCTCTCCCGCTCGGTGGGCTCCAGCCGGCGCGGGTCCTCCACCGCGAAGTAGCCGGCCAGCAGCGGCTGGGTGGAGGCCAGGAACTCGTCGGTCTGCTGCTCGTCGGCGAGCAGCTCGGCCAGCTCCGGGGCCTCCTCGGTGAGCCGCTGCCACTGCGGGGCGACCAGCTGCTCGGCGGACTGCGGGGTGCGGGCATCGGCCGGCAGGTCGAACAGCTGCTCCAGCACCGCGTGCACCAGCGTGCCGCGGGCCTGGTCGGCGGTGGGGGTCTCGGGCAGCCGGTCGATGCTGCGGAACCGGTAGAGCAGCGGGCAGATCTTGAAGTCGGCGGCCCGGGACGGGGACAGCGACGGCAACGACTGCTCCGCAGCCTCCGGCGGGTCCACGGTCGCGAGGACGGCCGGCGGTGCGGCCGGCGGTGTGGTCATGTCGCACACGTTATGACAGTGGTGCGACAGTCGCCCCGTACCATGGCCGCAATGGAGCCCACCGTCGCCGGACCCGCCTCCCCTGGCCGCCGCCCAGGGATCCCGCTGGGGCGGGTGCTGGGCTTCTCCCTCTACCTGCGCTGGACGGTGCTGCTGCTGGTGGGGCTGGTGACGCTGCTGTCCGGGCAGCTGATCGGGTATGGGGTCGGGTTCGGGTTCGTGGTGTGCCTGCTGCTGTCGGTGCTGCTGCACGAGCTGGGGCACGCGTTGACCGCGCGGCGGCTGGGGATCGGGGTACGCGGGATCACGCTGGAGATCCTCGGCGGCTACACCGAGATGGAGCGGGACGCGCCGACCCCCCGGATCGAGCTGCTGGTCTCGCTGGCCGGCCCGGCGGTCTCGCTGGTGCTGGGGGTCGCGGCCGCGGCGGTCGCGGCGGTGCTGCCGGACGGGGCGGTACGGCAGGTGGCGATCCTGGTGGCGCTGGCCAACCTGATCGTGGCGGTGTTCAACTCGCTGCCGGGCCTGCCGCTGGACGGCGGCCGAGCGCTGCGGGCGGCGGTCTGGGCGAGCACCGGCAGCCAGCAGCGCGGCACGGTGGTCTCGGCCCGCTGCGGCCAGGTGGTCGGGGCGGCCACCGGGGTGGCGGCGGTGTGGCTGTACGTCAGCGGGTGGGTCAGCGAGTTCGGGCTGGTGCTGATGATCCTGGTCGCGTTCAGCCTGTGGCAGGGCGCCACCGTCAGCGCCCGGGCGGCCCGGCTGTCCGGGCTGGTGCCGCTGATCGACGTGGACCGGCTGGCCCGGCCGATCTTCGCGGTGCCGACCGGTACGCCGCTGGCCGAGGCGCAGCGGCAGGCGGCCTCCGCCGGGGCCGGCGAGGCGGCGTTGGCGGTGGCCGACTCCACCGGCCGGCTGGTGGCGCTGGTGCACACCGACGCGGTGGCGGCGGTGCCGCCGGACCGTCGGCCGTGGGTGACGGTCGACTCGGTGGCCCGGGAGCTGGCGGCGGTTCGGTCGGTGCCGGCCGGGCTGCGCGGCGCCGACGCGCTGCGGATGCTGCAGTCCGACCCGGCCGGGGAGTACCTGGTGACCACAGACGACCGGGTGGTGGGGGTGCTGCGCTCGGCCGACGTGACCCGGTTGCTGCGCTCCCGGAGCGCCGGCCAGTGAATGCAGGTCGGGGACCGTTCGTCGCCGGCGACCGGGTCCAGCTCACCGATCCGAAGGGCCGCACCCACACGATCGTGCTGCGGCCGGGTGGCTCCCATCACACTCACCGCGGAGCGCTGGCCCACGACCAGCTGCTCGGCCTGCCGGAGGGCAGCGTGGTGACCGCCGGCTCCGACGGCACCGGCGGCGGTGGCACCGCGTACCTGGCGCTGCGGCCGCGGCTGGTGGACTGGCTGCTGGCGATGCCCCGGGGCGCGCAGGTGGCCTACCCGAAGGACGTGGCGCAGATCGTCGCCCAGGCCGACGTGTTCCCGGGTGCCCGGGTGCTGGAGGCCGGGGCGGGCTCCGGGGCGCTGACCTGCGCGCTGCTGCGGGCGGCCGGCGAGGCCGGGCAGGTGGTCTCCTGGGAGCTGCGGGAGGACTTCGCGCAGATCGCCCGGCGCAACGTGGAGGCGTTCTTCGGCGGGCCGCATCCGGCCTGGACCCTGCACGTGGGGGACGTGGCGGGGGCCACCGGGACGTTTGACCGGGTGGTGCTGGACCTGCTGGCGCCGTGGGAGGTGCTGCCGGTGGTGGCGGGCGGGCTCGAACCCGGCGGGGTGTTTGTCGGATATGTCACGACCACCACCCAGCTCTCGGAGCTGGTCGAGGCGCTCCGTTCGCACGGCGGCTTCACCGAGCCGCGGGCCTGGGAGTCGCTGGTGCGGGACTGGCACGTGGCCGGCCTGGCGGTGCGCCCGGAGCACCGGATGGTCGCGCACACCGCGTTCCTGGTGTGTGCCCGGCGGCTGGCCCCGGGAGTGACGGCGCCGGTGCGCCGGCGCCGCCCGAGCAAGGGCACCGAGGCGTACGCTCGTCGGCGGACACCGAGCGAACAGGCGCAGCCGGGGGAGCACGAACAAGGAGTGAGCAGCGAGGGGTAACCATCGTGACTGCACCGTACGAGACTCCGGGGATGGGGATGTCGGCGGTCTTCCCGGACTGGTCGCCGTACCGGGATCTGGAGGCGGCCGCCCGCGCGTACCTGCGCGACCCGGACGTGGCCATGGACGCGCTGTCCGGAGTGCTGATCCGGACCGGGCCGTTCGGGTTCACGCTGGAGCGGTTCGTCAACGAGGTGAACGGCGTGTGGCAGGAGGTCGCGGTCTGCGACGGCGACCGGCTGGTGCTCTGGCACGGCGAGGACGTCGCGCCGGGTAACGGCCCGCCGGGCGGCATGACCTCGTCGCTGCGGGTGGTCCCGCTCTCGTCGGTGACCGAGGTGGGGTGCCGGCGCCGGCTGATGCGCACCGGGCAGGGGCAGGCACAGATCGAGAGTGTGGACGTCTACCTGCTGCTCGGCACGCTGGACGAGGCGGCGGCGCTGGCCACCGGGCCGGGCGAGGCGTCGGCGGTGCGCCACGACGCGCTGCGGTTCGGCAAGACCCTGGCCGACGGCGGCCCCGGGCAGATCGTCCGGGTGGAGGAGTTCGCCCAGCTGATCGCCTCGCTGGTGGGGCGGCGCCCGGCGGGCTAGTCCGGCGGCTCCAGGTGGATGCACTCGCCGGGGCACTCCCGGGCCGAGTCGACCACCTCCAGCCGCAGGTGCTCGGGCACCTCGGTGCGGGTGCCCGGGGCGGTCAGCAGGGTCCCGTCCGGGTCCTTCACATAGGCGAGCCCGTCGATGTCGAACTCAAACACCTCGGGCGCGTACTGCACGCACAGGCCGTCCCCGGTGCACCGGTCCTGATCCACCCACACCCGCATACCTGCGACGATACCCAGCCGGACCGGCCGAGGTCCGGTGACCCTGGTCGCAGAGATCAAGTTTCGGGAACAGGTGCGTCGGGTAGCGCAGAATGTCATGGTGAGCAGCTAGTGTTGAGAACACGGTGGTTCGACCCCCCGGGGAGGTGGACGTGGCACGCAACGACGATGCGGACTCGCGCGCCGCACGGTGGGAGCGTGAGGCCCACGATCTCTCCACGCAGGTGGCGTTCCTACAGGAGGAGCTGGCGCTGGCGCGGCGGAAGGTGACCGAGGGCCCGCGGCACGTGCGGCAGCTGGAGGAGCGGCTGGCCGCCACCTCGGCGCAGGTGGCCCGGCTGACCGAGAACAACGAGCGGCTGGTGGCCACCCTCAAGGAGGCCCGGGCGCAGATCGTCTCCCTCAAGGAGGAGATCGACCGGCTGGCGCAGCCGCCCAGCGGGTACGGGATCTTCCTGGAGCGGCACGAGGACGAGACCGTCGACGTGTTCACCGCCGGGCGCAAGATGCGGGTCACCCTGTCCCCGTCGGTGGAGGCGGAGAAGCTGCGCCGCGGGCAGGAGGTGCTGCTCAACGACGCGCTCAACGTGGTGGACGTGTTCGGGTTCGAGCGGGCCGGCGAGGTGGCCATGCTCAAGGAGGTGCTGGAGGACGGCGACCGGGCGCTGGTGGTCTCGCACGCCGACGAGGAGCGGATCGTGCACCTGGCCGAGACCCTGCGGGACGCCCCGCTGCGGAGCGGCGACTCGGTGATCATCGAGCCCCGCTCGTCGTACGCGTTCGAGCGGGTCCCCAAGAGCGAGGTCGAGGAGCTGGTGCTGGAGGAGGTCCCGGATGTCGACTACCACGCCATCGGGGGGCTGGACCGGCAGATCGAGCAGATCCGGGACGCGGTCGAGCTGCCGTTCCTGCACGCCGACCTGTTCCGGGAGCACCAGCTGCGCCCGCCCAAGGGGGTCCTGCTCTACGGGCCGCCCGGCTGCGGCAAGACGCTGATCGCCAAGGCGGTGGCCAACTCGCTGGCCAAGCAGATGGCCGCGCGGCGGGGTGAGGAGAAGCACACCAGCTACTTCCTCAACATCAAGGGCCCGGAGCTGCTGAACAAGTATGTCGGCGAGACCGAGCGGCACATCCGGCTGATCTTCCAGCGGGCGCGCGAGAAGGCCGGCGAGGGTACGCCGGTGATCGTGTTCTTCGACGAGATGGACTCGGTGTTCCGCACCCGCGGCTCCGGGGTCTCCTCGGACGTGGAGAACACGATCGTCCCGCAGCTGCTCAGCGAGATCGACGGCGTGGAGGGGCTGGAGAACGTCATCGTGATCGGCGCCTCCAACCGGGAGGACATGATCGACCCGGCGATCCTGCGGCCCGGGCGGCTCGACGTGAAGATCAAGATCGAGCGGCCGGACGCGGAGGCGGCCAAGGACATCTTCAGCAAGTACATCCTGACCGGGCTGCCGCTGCACCCGGACGACCTGGCCGAGCACGGTGGGTCCCGGGACGCCTGCGTTGCCGCGATGATCCAGGCGGCGGTGCTGCGGATGTACGCGGAGACCGAGGATAACCGGTTCCTGGAGGTGACCTACGCCAACGGGGACAAGGAGGTCCTCTACTTCAAGGACTTCAACTCCGGCGCCATGATCGAGAACATTGTGGACCGGGCGAAGAAGATGGCGATCAAGGAGTTCCTCACCTCCCAGCGCAAGGGGCTGCGGCTGCAGCACCTGCTGGACGCGTGCATCGACGAGTTCCGGGAGAACGAGGACCTGCCCAACACCACCAACCCGGACGACTGGGCGCGGATCTCCGGCAAGAAGGGCGAGCGGATCGTCTACATCCGCACCCTGATCACCGGCGGCAAGGGGATGGAGTCGGGTCGGTCGATCGACACCGTCACCCCGCCCGGGCAGTACCTGTAGCCGCCGCCGCGCGGTCCGGGCGGCTACGCTCAGGTGATGGACCTCTCTGGGGTGGCGGGATGACGACCCGACGGATCATGGGTACCGAGGTCGAGTACGGCATCTCGGTGCCCGGCCAGCCGGGTGCCAACCCGATGGTCACCTCTTCCCAGGTGGTCAACGCGTACGGTGCCCGCCCGGAGCTGACCCGCGGCGGCCGCGCCCGGTGGGACTACGAGGAGGAGTCGCCGCTGCGCGACGCCCGCGGGTTCACCTACTCCGGCACCGCGTACGACCCGGCCGAGGCGCTGGCCGACGAGGACCTGGGCCTGGCCAACGTGATCCTCACCAACGGCGCCCGGCTGTATGTGGACCACGCCCACCCGGAGTACTCCACGCCGGAGGTCACCAACCCGCGGGACCTGGTGCGCTGGGACAAGGCCGGGGAGCGGGTGATGGCCGAGGCGGCCCGCCGGGCGGCCACCATCCCGAGCGCCGGGAACATCCACCTCTACAAGAACAACACCGACAACAAGGGTGCCAGCTACGGCGCCCACGAGAACTACCTGATGCGCCGGCAGACCCCGTTCGCCGACATCGTCACCCACCTGACCCCGTTCTTCGTCACCCGGCAGATCGTCTGCGGGGCGGGGCGGGTCGGGATCGGGCAGGACGGTTCGCAGCCCGGCTTCCAGATCTCGCAACGGGCCGACTTCTTCGAGGTCGAGGTGGGGCTGGAGACCACCCTGAAGCGCCCGATCATCAATACCCGGGACGAGCCCCACTCCGACGCCGACAAGTACCGGCGGCTGCACGTGATCATCGGGGACGCGAACCTGTCCGAGATCTCCACCTACCTGAAGGTGGGCACCACCGCGCTGGTGCTGTCCATGATCGAGGAGAAGGCGCTCACCGCGGACCTGGGCATCGCCGACCCGGTGACCGAGCTGAAGGCGGTCAGCCACGACCCGGGCCTGACCCACCTGCTGCGGCTGCGGGACGGGCGCAAGCTGACCGCGTTGGACCTGCAGTGGGCCTACCTGGAGCGGGCGGCCGAGTTCGTGCAGTCCCGGTCCGGGTCGGACACGGACGAGGTCACCGCGGACGTGCTGGCCCGCTGGGAGGCGGTGCTGGACCAGCTCGGGCGGGACCCGGCGGGGCTGGCCGACCAGCTCGACTGGGTGGCCAAGCTGCGGCTGCTGGAGGGCTACCGGGAGCGGGAGCGGCTCGGCTGGGCCGCTCACAAGCTGCAGCTGGTCGACCTGCAGTACAGCGACGTGCGGCCGGAGAAGGGGCTCTACCACCGGCTGGTGGGGCGGGGCGCGATGCGCACGCTGCTTTCCGACGAGGAGACCCGCACGGCGATGGCGCAGCCGCCGGAGGACACCCGGGCCTACTTCCGCGGCCGGTGCCTGGCCCAGTACGCCTCCGAGGTGGTCGCGGCCAGCTGGGACTCGGTGATCTTCGACGTTGGGCGGGAGTCGCTGGTGCGGGTGCCGATGATGGAGCCCGAGCGCGGCACCCGGGCGCACGTCGGGGAGCTGTTCGACCGCTGCCCGAGCGCCAAGGACCTGCTCGAGGTCATCACCGGCGGCTGAGCCGCCGCGCCGCCGCGCCGTCTGCTGCCGTTCGTAACCTGACGTGCCCGGTCCGACCGGCGGGGTAAGTTTGCGACAACCACGTGGTGGAGGAGGTTCAGGGATGGCTACGCGAGACAGCGGCGGCGGTCAGTCGCAGTCCGGCAAGGCCCGCCGGGACGCCGAGGTCGAGGACGCGCCTGCGCCGGAGGTGGACCCGGAGGTCGCCGAGCGGGTCGAGAAGGTCTCCGAAGAGGTCGACGACCTTTTGGACGAAATCGACTCGGTACTAGAAGAAAATGCAGAAGAGTTCGTGAGGGGATATGTCCAGAAAGGGGGCCAGTGAGGTAAATGTTCGATTCAGCCAGTTCGGACTGGATGACGTGCCCACAGTGCGATCGGACACTTCCACTCACTGACTTTCACCGCAATCAGCGCCGCCCGAACGGGCGTTCTTTCTACCGCAAGCAATGTGCCAACCAACGGACTGAGGCGAGTCGCCGCAAGCGCGGTGTAGGGCGGCGTAAACAACCCGACACAGCTGTGCCCGCGGGCATGAAGTGGTGTCCGGACTGCGGTGAGACCAAGTCGCTGGATGATTTCGTTCGTACGACGCGTAAGGCGAGCGGACTGCACAGCTACTGCAGGCCGTGCCACAACGCTAGGGGCAGAGAGACCAAGGAGCGGCTGTACGGCGGGACGCGGGAGTACCATCTTCGTCACCGGTATGGGATCGGGCAGCAGGAGTTCGATGAGCTGCTGGCCGAGCAGGGCGGGGTGTGCGCGATCTGTGGTGCCGACCGACCGGAGCATGTGGACCACGACCACCGTACCGGCTGGATTCGCGGCATTCTTTGCTTCAACTGCAACGGCGGGCTCGGCCAGTTCCGCGACGACCCTGAGCACCTGAGCAAGGCAATCACCTACCTGAGAGGAGCCACGTGGCATCGGGTCTTGATCCATCCAGGGGTATACCGGGTGTCCTTACCCAGGCGCGGACGTCCTCGTTCGTGGAGCTCGCGCGTCGGGTGACCCCGCACGCACTGCCTGGCCCGCGGCTGACCGCCACCGCCGGCGACCTGCCGATGCCCCGGCACGGCACCACGATCGTGGCCCTGGCCTGCGCCGGCGGGGTAGTGATGGCCGGGGACCGGCGGGAGACCATGGGAAACATGATCGCCAACCGGGAAGCCCGGAAGGTGTACGCCGCCGACACGTACTCGCTGGTCGGTACGGCCGGTGTGTCCGGCATCTGCATCGAGCTGGTCCGGCTCTACCAGGTAGAGCTGGAGCATTACGAGAAGATCGAGGGCGCGATGCTCTCGCTGCCCGGCAAGGCGAACCGGCTGGCCTCGATCATCCGCGGCAACCTGGGCGCGGCGATGCAGGGCCTGGTCGTGGTGCCGCTGCTGGCCGGGTTCGACCTGGCCGCGGCCGACCCGGAGCAGGCCGGGCGGATCTTCAGCTTCGACGTGGCCGGCGGAATGTACGAGGAGACCGGGTTCGACGCGATCGGCTCCGGCTCGGTGTTCGCCAAGTCCGCCCTGAAAAAG
>WHTQ01000097.1 GCA_009377645.1 Micromonosporaceae bacterium
AGTACTCCGAACCCTGGCAACGCCGAGCCCTGACCGCAGGATGGCGACCACCGGCCACCCTCTGATAGGCTCAACATCGCAGCGGCCACAATGGCCGGACTCAGGAACCGGGGTGTGCACCAAACCCGGGATGGCTCATCTTGCTGGCTTGAGGCTTCGGAGATTGATGAGGCGCTTGGTCATGTGTGCGGTGTTCGGCCAATCGGCGCCTCCTGGCGGTCCGCGGCATCGACGCCGTTACAGGCGCCGGTCGCGATGCTTGCGATACTGGTCATGGCGTACCTCCCGATCTCTGGGTACAGAAAGCGCCGCTGTGCGACTGCTCAGCGGTGCGGGTCTTCCGTCCGATGTAGATGCTCTGAGTTGCGGCGTTCTAGGCTGGTTGGCCGCCCATCGGAGGTGGATGCTTGCGATCCTCAGTCCAGGTTGATCCAGCCAGTGGCAACGGCTACTTGTGATCATGGTCTGGGCGGGTCGATCCCTGCGCGTCGGAGGCACCGGATGGGTTGAGTGCGATAGGTCGTGATCGGCAGGGAGCCGTGAGGCTCGTTTGGTGTATGGATGACGAGCACATCTACATTCGACGACTCAGCAATGTACAGGTCGATTTCTGGCGAGGGGTAGCCTTCCCGACCGCGCCGGACGTGGCTGAATTCTCACGCCCAGGCTGCCTACCGATCTTGGCCAGTTCGAGCGCGCGGGCGCGACCTGTCGTCGTCAACATGGCGCCTGCGATGTAGAGGATCGCTGCCGATACCGACCAGCAGCTTGGCTGTCGGGTAGAGGTCGGCGAACCCGAGTATCAGCCCGAGGCCGCCCGCAGCGGAACGGGGTGCCCGCCGCGCGCCCAGCGCCGCCGACCCTGTCCGGGTGCCTGCGGCGTGGTCGTTCGCGACGCGCTGAGCCTGGGCTGCGGCGGTCATCGGGTGTTGACGCTGCGGACCTCGGCGACCTCCACCGGCAGGCTGGTGGTCGAGAACAACGGGCCGGCCGTGCCGGAGAACCCGCCGCCGGACCAACTCACCTGCCAGGTCACCGTCGCCTCCAGGTCGTATGTGCCACCCGGCTGCGGCCTGGAGGGTGCGGTGTATGTGTGGCCACAGTCCGGGCTCGCCGCGTCCGGGTCACCACCGGCCACGTAGGCCGTACCCGCCCCGCAGGTGAGGACCTCACCATCGCCCGTTGACCACCGGACCTCCACAGGGGTGGCTACGGCGGTCACTGTCACCCCCGGAACGCTGGCCGAGGCCGACCGGCTCGTCCACCACGCTGGCTCGATCCACAACCAGGTCGGCAGCATCACCAGCTGTGGCGCCCCCGTCGGCGGCGACAACTCCACCCTCGGCTGCGGCAGCACCAGCCTGGAGACTGCGAGCCGGCCCAACGCTGGCGGCCCCGGCGCCTGGCTGTCCGGCAACCACACCGCCGGCCGCTGTGAGCCAGCCGGGTCATCCGGGCACGTCGGACGATATGCACTCCCCGGACCCTCCACACCCGGCGGCGGTGGTGCATCCACCTGAAGGTAGCGGCAGCCATCATCGCCCAGCCACCCGTCCTCGGTCACGCACGGCACCACCTCATCATCCAGGCGGCACACCACCTCCCCGCCCGGCGCCGCGACCGTCTCACCCGGCACCAACTGCTCACCAGCCTCCACCTGGCACGCTGGGCGGTCCGGGTACTGCGCGCAGTCCACATCACCCCACTGGTCCGCCACTGCGTGCGTCTGTCCCAGCAGGACAGCGGCGAACACCATTCCGGCAACAACGAACCCGCCACTGCGCCACGCTGCTCTCAACATGAGCCAACCCTCCTAACCGCGAAGTCGACCACTTTCCAAACCCCGCCGCTGGTGACCTCAACGGTGGCGATCACCAAGCGGCGGCCGCCCGGCTCGTCCTCGAACGGTTCGCCATCGGCGCGAACCCGCGACGACCCTGACGTGTCGGCGCAGTCCTCGATCCGGGCACGGGCCGGCGATTCCTCCGGGGAAAGCTCAACGACCACCGGGTTGAGCACCACTTCGCCGGCGGTCACCAGACCCTGATCGCGCAACGCCGTCACCCCATCCACCAGCACCCGCAGGGCGTCACTGGCCGCGTGAGCCCCTAGGCCAGGGCCATCCGGATCTGCCTCCGGCGGACCTCCCGCTTCCGTGTACGCCTGCCACATGCCGCGGTACACGGCCAGCGCCGCCTGCTCAGCCTCCACAACCGGATCACCGGCCGGGGTGGACGCCTGCAGCGGTGGCGAACCTTGGGCGGGTTCGGACGGCTCGGCGCCGTTGGAGGTGCAGCCCGCCAACGCCAGCGCCATCACCGCGGCCGCGACCATGCCCGACCGTCTGCTCCGACCGCCCGGCGCAGCACCAGAACCTGCTCTAGCCGCCGGCAGTCGGCGCCGCCTGAAACCTGAGCCGCCACGCCCCCCGTCGCGCAGCAGCCGGCGGTTGGCGTGGCGGGCCTTGCCGCGTAGGTGTTCGAGGTCGAGACCGACCAGCTGTTTGTCGCGTTTGACGACGTGGCCGGCGACCAGCACGGTGTGGACGTTACCGGGGTGGGCGGCCTGGACCAGGCCGGCGGTCGGTTCGGCCAGGAACAGGTTGAGGTCACTGGCGTCGTAGAGGGCGAGGTCGGCCTGTTTGCCGGGGGTGAGCGTGCCGATCTGGTCGGCCAGCCCGAGCGAGGCGGCGGCGTTGCTGGTCACGTACGGCAGCACATCGCGGGTGGTGGTCGGCAGGACCTCCAGCGGAGTGCCGGTCTGTTCCAGCGCGGTCCGGTGATCCACGGCCCGCTGGGTCTGCAGCAGGAACCGCAGCTGGGTCAGCAGGTCGCCGCCGATCGCGGTCACCACATCAACGGACACGGTGGGCCGGACACCGGCGGCCAGGATAGAACCGAGCGGGCTGAGGCCGAACCCTTTCTGCATCTCCACCTCCGGGGAACACGACACGTGCGCCCCGGCCTGGGCGACGATCGCGAAGTCGTCGGTGTCCATGGCGTTGCAGTGCACGAACGTCAGGTCGGGGCCGAGCAGCCCGGCCCGGGCGGTCAGCCGGGCCGACGGCGCCCGCTCGTGAAAGCCGGGCACCCCGGCGTGCATGGTGACCCGGATGCGCAGGTCGCGGGCCAGCTCCAGGTCGGCCCGCCACCGGGCCGGGGGGGAGAACTCCGGGCCGCGGATGGCCATGGCGACGCTGACCAGGCTGTCGCTGCTGCGGTGCTCGGCGTGAAGCCGGGCCACGTCGGCCGGTGCCGGTGCCCCGTCGGAGTGCCACCACTGGATCGAGGGTGGCCCGTAGGCGAAGGTCGCCCGGGCGCCGGAGCCCTGCAGCGCCTGCAGCGCCGCTGCGGCGTGGGCCGGGGTGTTCAGCGCGTGGGACCAGTCGAGCACGGTGGTCACGCCGGCGTCCAGGGCCTCGTAGCAGGACAGCAGGTTGCCCAGGTAGATGTCCTCGGGTGTGAACCTGCCGGACAGGTCTTCCAGGGCGTGGGCGAAGTACTCGCCGAAGGTGAAGTTGGCCGACAGGCCCCGGATCAGGGACTGCCACAGGTGCCGGTGGTTGTCGATCAGGCCGGGCGTGACGAACATGCCGGTGGCGTCGATCACTTCACCGCGCCAGGTCGCCGCCAGCGGGATGCTCGGCGCGACGTCGATTATCTGCGATCCCTCGATCAGGATGTCACCGGTCGGGAGATCCCCGAGCTGGTCGTCCATCGTCAACGGGTAACCGGAGTGGATCAGCAGCCGCCGCTGCAAGCTGTGATCCGGGGGTGCGGGCGGGGGCGGGTTCATGATGGCGGTTCCGGGGCCGGTTCAGCGCTGGGCAACCCGCCCGGGTGGACGGTGACGGATACCCCGCTGCCGAGCAGCTGCCCGGCGGCCGAGACCGACTCGCTGGCGTGCACCGTACCGGTGACCTGGTGACCGTGGAACTCGACGCTCAACTGGAGGCGTTCCACCACACCCCCGTCGCGTTCAGCGCTGTCGGTGTGTTCCTGTGCATCTTGGATGGCCCACCCGGCCGCCGGCAGCGTGTTCTGGTAGTGGCCAGCCAGAACCGCCGCCCGGCCCGGCTCCTCGTCATCGGGCTGCTGCGGGTCCGGCTCATAGTCGAAGTAGTAGACAGTCGGCTCGCCTTGTGCGGCGGTGATCCGGATCAGGTAGCGGCGTTCGCCCGCGGGCGGCTCCGGCAGATGCTGATACCAGTCCGGCAACGCCATCAGCGGCGGATGCTCCGACGGTTTACGACCCAGCGTGATCTCATTGACCGACACCTGCAGCGAGACCGCCGCCTCGTCCTCGTCCTGCTCGATCGTGACCGTCAGGTTGCTGTAGCCGTGGCCGTCGATCCGCAGCCGGTGCCCGGGCTGGGACCGCCACGGCTGCTCATGCTCGGTCGGCGGCTCGTAGGCGGTGATCGTCCAGCCCGCCGCAGGCAGCTGTTCACGGTAGTGGCCAAGCAGGCGTTGCACCTCGGATGGATCGCTGCCGTCATACAGGTAGCGGACGGTGGTCCCGAGGACCGTTCCATGCTCGGTCGTAAGGTCGTTGCTCAACACGGCGTTCTCGACCACCTCGGTGGACAGCACCGGCGCGTCGTCAGGCGGCGCCGGAAACATGACCGGGAAGCTGCCAGGCAACACCACCAGCGGTGAGCCGCTGGGCGTGGCAGCCGGCGAGCCGGCACCCGTACTGGCGCGTTGGCCGCAGCCGCCGGCCAGTAGCAGCGCGGTGGCTGCCAGGGCTACGATTGCGGGACGGGTTGTCTTCGACAGGCGACGGGTCATCCGGTGTTGCTCCTCACATGTCGGTGTTCGACGGTGGCGAGGTCTTTGCCGCCGTTCTATCGTTAGCTGTGTTCGGATCTCCGGTACTGGTCGTATGTCGCAGGTGACGGGCTCGACGGTTGCTGCGACGAGCTGGAGCCCGCCCGGTTCGTCCTCGTACGGCTCGCCGGACGGGTCGTACAGCTCGGTTTCGTTGGTGTCCATGCAGTCCCGAACGGTGATCGTGGTTGGCGCGTCGACTGGGTTGAGCGACTCGACCGCCGGCTGGAACGTCGCCTCACCCCGGCCGCGGAGGCCCTGATCGCGGATGGAGGCAACTCCAGTTCGCAGCCGCTGCAGCGCCTCCCCGGCGGCGTAGGTGGCCAGGTCGGGATGGTCCGGGTTGGCGGTCTCGGTGGCTTTCAGGTAGGCGCGCTGCATCCCGACGTACGCGTCAACTGCCTGCTGCTGCGGATTCTCATGTGGATCGACGGGTGGGCTGAGTGATGGGGATCCCGCAGGAGTGCTGACGACGGCGGCCGGGCCGGTGCTGGGCACGGTGGCGTCGGGTTCGTCGGTGGACCCGCAGCCGACGGCTACGACGGTGAGCGCCGCCGCGTTGGCGGCCGGCAAGGCGCGAGGTGAGCGTGTCATTTGCCCTCCAGCCCGTGGGGCATACGTATCGTTGGTACCTCGGGTCGGCTACCGGAGCCACTGACAATCATGGACTGACACTCTGTCGGCACCGCCATGCGCGGCGTTCCCGGACGCCGGTTGGCAGGTTTCCGACTGGCCGTTTTTGCCCGGTGCTGCTGGTAGGTGCGTACGAATGCGCGGTACATGTCAAGCCGGACGCTGCCCTGGCCGGTGATGCGGTAGACGGGGACGATCCGCCGGCCCACGGTGGCAGGATGGGCGACGACGAACCCGCCGCGGCGTAGCCGGCCGAGGCTTCGGGACAGGGCGTTGTCCTCGACGCGGTCACCGATGTGCTCTCCGAGGTGCTTGGCCAGGGCGCGGTTGCGCCACGGCTGTTCGGCCAGGCAGGCCAGGATGGCAGGGTCCCAGCGGAACCGGAGCAGGTCGGCGATCTTGACAAGTGCATGCACCTCGGTGCCGTTGTCGGACCGGGAGGCCGCCGGGTGCTGCACGTAGGTGCGTACGAGGGCCCGGTAAACGTCGAGCTGGATGCGGCCGCTGTCGGTGATGTGGTAGATGGGGATGGCACGTCTTCCCATGGTGGTGTGGTGGACGACGGCGAACCCGCGGTCGCGCAGCCGGTCGAGGCTGCGGGACAGGGTGTTGTTCTCGACGCGGTCGCCGATCCGCTCTCCGAGGTGTCTGGCCAGGGCGCGGTTGCGCCAGGGCTGTTCGGCCAGGCAGGCCAGGATGGCCGGGTCCCAGCGGAACCGGAACAGTTCTTTGATCTCGAACAAGGTGTGAGTGTCGATGGCAGGTCCCCCTTTCCTGCGTAGCTCCAGGTCGCGTTAAAGCGTTCCGTCGCCCCCGGATCGGCCGCTGCTGGTTCAAAGCGAGCGGCATGGTCGAGTCATCAGTGTGAGTCACCGGCGCAACACGTTCCGCTGGTTTACCGCCGTCTCGGTTGCGTGTGAGCGCGCGGGTCGTCGGGCGACCGAGGTCATGTCCTCAAATTCCAGGTGCGTACGGGTGGGTACATCGCCTCACCACCGCTACACCGCGCCCCGCGCCAGGGCCGCTGCGGCGTCCCCCGACGCACGGTGACTCCCGGCCCTGCGAGCGAAGCATCGCAGATTTCAATGCTCAACCGCTGTTATCTGGCTGTTGTCTCGCTGCTGCCCGCTACCGACCCGGGTGGCGGTTGCCGACACGGTGTCAGTCCGCGGAGGACTTCCAGCAGTTCCTTACACGGTTGGCCGTGGCCGGCGGTGTGACGGTTCCGGTACCACAGGTTGAGGGGGGCCCCTCCGGTTGCGGCCCCGGGATCAGCGGGGGTGGGTGGGTGACGGTAGAGGCGGCCCCGGCGCGGCCTGCCAGGCCGGCCGCGCGGCAGCAGCTGTCGGGCCGGCCGGGTCGGCGGGGGTGGCTGTTGGTGGGCGGTCTGCTGGCGATGGTGGTGTGCGCCGGGGTGTTCACGCTGGTGTATCTGGGTGCCGATGCGCGGGTGCCGGCGCTGGCGGTGGCCCGGCCGCTGTCGGCCGGGCAGACGGTGGTCGACGCGGACCTGCGGGTGGTGCGGATCGTGCCCGACGCCGGGCTGGAGCTGCTACCTGCCGACCAGGCGTCGCAGGTGGTCGGCCGCGCCGTGCGGGTGCCGCTGGCGGAGGGCACGCTGCTCGCCGGCTCACACCTGGGTCCGGTGGGGTGGCCGCCGCAGGGGCAGGCGGTAGCGGCGGTTCCGATCAAACCCGGTCGGATGCCGGCGGGCATCACCGAGGGCAGCCGGGTGCTGGTGGTGCCGGTGGCACCGGATGCCACGGTGGAGCCCGCCACGGCGCCCGAAGCTAGCGGGCCGGGCCAGCCGGTACCGGCCACAGTGGTTGGCGTGGTCGATGCGGCAGACGGGTCGGGCACCTCGGTGGTGACGCTGCTGCTGGACCAGGGCGCCGCGGTCGCCGTGGCTGGTGCCGGCGGGGACCTGGCGCTGGTCCTGGCCGGGGGGTAGCGCATGTTGACAGTTGTCGGGTCGGTGAAAGGCGCTGCCGGGGTGACCACGTGCGCGGTGGCGCTGGCGGCGGTGTGGCCGGAGCCGGCGGTGCTGGTGGAGGTCGACTGCGCCGGTGGGGATCTGGGCGGCTGGTTCTGGGTGCCGGACAGCCCGGGGGTGGCGAGCCTGGCCACCGCCTGCCGCACCGGTCGGGTGGACCTGGCCGCGCATGTGACCTCGCTGCCGTGCGGGGTGGACGCGGTGGTGGCGGCGGCGGGTGGGCATCCGGCCACGGTGGCGGTCGGTCTGCTGGGTGAGGCGGACCCGGCGTTGTGGGCCAAGGAGCGGCCGGTGATCGCCGATGTGGGGCGGCTGGACCCGGGGGCACCGAGCTGGGCGATCGTGGCGTCGGCCGATGTGCTGCTGGTCTGCTCGCGGGGGGATGAGGCGTCGCTGCTGAGGTTGGCCGATGCCGACCTTCCCGCGGCCACGGCCCGGGTGGTGCTGGTGGGCGGCAGCCGGTACCGCCACGGCGAGATCACGGCGCGCACGGGGCTGCCGGTTGCCGCGGCGGTGCCGTGGGATGTCCACGCGGCGCAGGTGATCTGCGGGCGGCGACCGGCCCGGCGGGGCTGGACCCGCCGGGGGCTGCCGGCCGCGGCCCGGGCGCTGGCCGGCGACCTTGCCGCGAGCAGCACCGATGGAACGAGGAGGCGGGGCTGATGGGTGAGACGGAGCTGGCGGTGATGCTGCGGGGGCGGGTCGCGGCGCGGATGGCGGCCCACGCCGGGGGTGGCCGGCTGCCGGTGGCCAGGCGCCGGCAGCTGGTGGAGCAGTACACCGCCGAGGTGCTAGACGCGCACGCACGGGAGTGCCTGGCGGGCGGCCAGGTGCCGCTGCCTGGGCAGGCCGAGGCCCGGATCAGCCGGGCGATCGTGGACCACCTGGCCGGGGCCGGCGGGTTGCAGGAGTTGCTGGATGACAAGGATGTCGAGAACGTCGACGCGAACGGATGCGACCAGGTGTTCGTGCGCTACACCGACGGCCGGGTGGAGGTGGCGCCTGCGATCGCCGCCTCCGACGAGGATCTGGTCGAGCTGATCCGCAGCCTCGCCTCCGCGGTTGCGTTCGGGGACGACTCGAAGGGCACCGGTGAGGAGCGTGCCTTCGACCGCAACAACCCGAGCCTGGACCTACGGCTGCCGGACGGGTCCCGGCTGGCGGCGTTGATGTCGGTGTGCAAGCGGCCGTCGCTGTCGATCCGCCGCCCGACGATGATCGACGCCGACCTGGACGAGCTGGCCCGCCGCGGCATGCTCGACCCCGGGTTGTGCGAGGTGCTGCAGGCCGGGATGCGCGCCCGAGTCAACATCATCTTCGGGGGTGGGACGAACCTCGGCAAGACCACCATCGCCCGCGCGGCCGCCCGGGCGATCCCCGCAGAAGAGCGGCTGGTCACGATCGAGGACGCCTACGAGCTGGAGCTGTTCGACCCGGTGGCGCACCCGAACGTGGTCGCGATGCAAGCCCGCCGCCCGAACCTGGAAGGTGTGGGCGCGGTCCCGATGGCCGCGCTGCTGCGCACCGCGTTGCGGTTCAACCCGGACCGGGTGGTCGTCGGGGAGGCCCGCGGCGATGAGGTGATCGAGCTGCTCAAGGCGATGACCCAGGGCAACGACGGGTCCTTCGCCACGGTGCACTGCTCCAGCAGCGCTCAGGCGTTCAGCCGGCTGATGATGTACGCGGTGCAGGCCCCGGAGCGGCTCAGCTTCGAGGCGTCGGCGATGTTGATCGCTGAGGCCGTCCATTGGGTGGTGCACCTGGCCTGGACCCCGGACCGGCAGCGGGTGGTCTCGAGCGTGCGGGAGGTGGTCGGCTGCGAGGGCCGCGATGTGATCTCCAACGAGGTGTGGCGACCCGGCCCGGACCGCCGGGCGGTGCCGGCGACCCCGCTGCGGGCCGAGGCATTGGACCGGTTGGAGGCGGCCGGGCTGGCCCCCTCGGTGATCGACCGGATCGGGTGGTGAGCAATGGTTGCCGTGGTCGCCATGCTGGGCGTGGGGTTCGCCGCCGGTCTGCTGGCCGTAGCCGCCGGGCTGCGCCGCACCCACACCCCGGCGCTGCCGAGGCGGCTGCCGCGGGTTTCCCGCGACCAGCTGCTGCGGGCCGGGATCGCGGTAGGGTGCGCGGCGGCGGTCGGCGCGGTGACCCGCTGGCCGGTCGGTGCCGTGCTGGCCGCGGTGGCCGCCTACGCGCTGCCGGTCGCGCTCGGGTCCGACCGGCGCCACAAGCATGCGCTGGCCCGCACCGAGGCGGTCGCGTCGTGGGCGGAGATGCTGCGGGACAACCTGTCCGCCGCGGCCGGGCTGGAGCAGACGATCATCGCCACCGCGCCGCTGGCCCCGGCGCCGATCCGCGGCGAGGTCGCCGACCTGGCCGCCTCGTTGCGGCTGGGTACCCGCCTGCCGGTGGCGCTGGTCGAGCTGCGTGCGCGGATCGACGACCCCACCGGCCGGTTGGTGGTGCGCGCGTTGCTGCAGGCCGCGCAGCGCCAGTCCCGGCAGCTGTCCGGCCTGTTGTCGGAGCTGGCCGGCCGGGCGCGTGCCCGGGCCAACCTGCGGCTGCGCATCGCCCCGGGGCACGCCAGAATCCGCACCAACTCGCGGATCATCGTCGCGTTCACCCTGGCAATGGCCTGCGGGTTGGTGCTGCTCAACCGGCCGTTCCTGGCCCCGTACGAAACCGTGACCGGGCAGCTGGTGCTGCTGGTGGTGGGGCTGGTGTTCGCCGCCGGGTTCACCGGCATCGCCCGGCTGGCCCGCGTCGGTCTCGACACCGGGCGGCCACGGTGAGCGGGGTGCTGCTGCTGGGGGGCGGCTTTGGCCTAGGGCTGATGATGCTGGCCGCCTGGCTGGTACCGGCCCGGCCCAGCCTCGCGGAGGCGTTCGCCGCCCTGCACCCCCCGCCGTCGGCGACCACCCGGGCGGTCACGGTGGCAGGAGCGGCCGATGGCCGGGGGTGGCTGGGTGTGGTGGGCCGCCCGGCGGTGCCGCTGCTGGCCCGTCTCGGGCTGCCCCGTACGGCCAGGATCGCCGACCTCGGGGTGTGCGGCCGGGACCCGGCCCGGCACCTGGCCGAGCAGGCCGCCACGGCGCTGCTGGGGTTTCTCGTCCCGCCGGCCGCGGCCGGGCTGCTCGCCGCGGCCGGCGTCGGGATCGGGTGGCAGCTGCCCGGATGGGCGTCGGTGGCCGGTGCGGCCGCCGGGCTGTGGCTTCCCGACCTGGCGCTGGCCTCCCAGGCCACCGCCCGCCGTGGGCAGCTGCGCGACGCGGTCGCCGGCATGCTCGACCTGACCGTCATCGCGCTGTCCGGCGGCGCCGGTGTGGAGCAGGCTTTGCGGGACGCGACCGACGAGGCCACCGACTGGGCCCAGCAGACCCTGCGCCGGTCGGTCGAGGCCGCCCACCTGACCCGCCGCCCACCCTGGCAGACCCTCGGTGAGCTGGGCGAGACCACCGGCGTGTCGGCGCTGTCCGAATTGGCCGCGGCGCTGGCCTTGGCCGGTAGCGAAGGCGCCCGGGTGCGGGCCACCCTGTCGTCCCGGTCGGCGGCCCTGTCCGCCCACCAGCTCGCCGAAGCCGAGGCTGCCGCGATGTCGGCCACCGAGAAGATGGTCCTGCCCGTGGTCGGGCTGCTCGCCGGGTTCCTGATCTTCCTCGGATATCCCGCGTTCGCGGCAGTCCTGGAAGCGCTCTAACCACAAAGGAGAAACGGCATGTACGACCCGATCATGCACTACCTGGCCACCGTGTGGGCGCAGCTGCGGGAACGTCGGGCGCGGCTGCGCGATGACGGGTACTCCACCGAAGCCATCGCCGTCATCGCGACCCTGTCGGTGCTTGCCCTTACCGTGGTCGGCATCATCGCGGTGAAGGTCATCGCCAAGGCCAACGCGGTCGACCTCACCACGCCATGACCACCCACCCGCGGCGGGAACGCGGCGGCCGGGACCGTGGTGCGGTGTCGGTCGAGTTCGCGATCGCCGCACCCCTGGTGTTGTTCCTGCTGCTGCTGATCGTGCAGTTCGCACTGTGGGCGCATGCCACCCACATCGCGCAGGCCGCCGCCAACGCCGGTGTCCAGGCCACCCGGGTGCACGGAGGCAGCACCGCGGCCGGGCACGAGCAGACCCAGGCGGTGCTGGAACAGATGGCCGGCAGCACCCTGACCGATCCGGCGGTCAGCGTCGCCCGCACCGCAACCGACGCCACCGTGACCGTCGACGGCGCCGCGACCGAGGTGCTGCCCGGACTGTCCCTGCCGGTGCACGCCTCGGTGACCGCCCCCCGCGAGATCGTTCCGGGTACACCATGAACCCGTGCCGAACACATACCCCGGTGCCCGACCGTGGCGCGGTGTCGGTGGAGGTGACCATCGCAGCCCCGTTCATGATCCTGCTCGCGATGTTCCTCATCTTCTGCGGCCGGGCCGCCTCCGCCGCGATCGACATCAACGCCGCCGCCGCAGCGGGGGCGCGGGCCGCCGCCGACGCCACCGGCCCGGCGGCCGCACCTACCGCGGCCCAGGACGCGGTAACGGCCACCACCAGCGGCACCGCCTGGAACTGCACCACCAGCACCGAGGCCGGCGCGCTGTGGCGCGGTGGGCAGGTCACCGTCACCGTGACCTGCCTGGTGCCGCTGACCGACCTCGGCATCCCCATCGGCGCAAGCCGCGCCGTGGCCGCGTCCTCGACCGAACCCATCGACACGTTCCGGGCAGGCGGATCATGAACCCACACCGCCCCCACCATCACCGTCCGAGGCGGTTTCGTGGCGACCGTGGCGTGGTCACCGGCTACACCGTGATCGTCACCCTGGCCGTGCTCGTCTTCGCCGGGCTGGTTCTCGACGCCGGCCTGGCGATCGCCACCAAGGTGGGTGCCGTGTCGGTGGCGCAGTCGGCTGCCCGGGCCGGCGCCCGCGAGCTCGACCTGGCGCACCTACGCGCCACCGGCCAGATCCGCCTCGACCCGCTCCAGGCCCACAGCGCCGCGCAGGGATGGCTGGACAGCGCCGGGATGCCGGGCGCGGTGAGCGTGGTCGGGGACGAGGTCACCGTCACGGTCACCACCGCCCGGGACACCCAGCTGCTGCAGCTGGTCGGTATCGCCTCCATCCCGGTCGGCGCCACCGGCACCGCCACCGCCATCCCACCCGGCTAACAGGAGACCCGTGCCCGTGCCCGCACCGCTGACCAGAGCCCTGGTACGCACCGGCGCCGTCGTGGTGCTCGCCGCCGTCATCGCCGGGCTGCCCGCCGGGCTGGTCGTCTTCGTCGGCTGGCCGCTTCCCGACACCTGGCCCACCTCAACCGACCAGCTCACCGGCTGGCTGCACGCACCCATCTCCGACATGATGATCGTCAACCTGCTGGCGGTCGCGGCCTGGCTGCTGTGGGCCGCCTTCGTGCACGCCACCGCGGTCGAGGCCAGGGCCGCGTGGCGCGGCCTGCCCTCCCGCAGGCTCGCCGGCCGCACCGGCAACCCGCTGCGTGCGGCCGCCGGGATGCTCATCACCGCTCTCACCCTCGGCACCGTGCTCACCGCCGCCGCCGCGGCCGGCACCCCCCACACACCACCGGCCCCGGCACCGGCGGCTGCGGCCCCGGCCGCACCCGCGCAGCAGGCCGCAGCGGTGCAGGGACCGGCGACCGTCCACGTCGGCCACACCAGCTACAGCTACGTGGTCGAGAAGGGCGACTACCTGTCCAAGATCGCGAAGGTATGGCTGGGTGATGCGGACCGGTGGCCGGAGATTTGCGAGCTGAACTGGCACCGCCACTGGCCGAAGATCGGCGGCGGGTTGCACGACTGCGACCTGATCTACCCCGGCTGGGACCTGCGTCTGCCCTCCGATGCCCGCCCACCCGCCGACGCGGCCCCCGTGCCACCGCCGCAGCCGCCACCCACCAACCCCGAACCCGAGCCGGCACCTGAACCCGAATCGGAGCCCGAGCCGGAGCCGGAGCCGGAGGAGTCGCCGGCACCGGAGCCGGCGCCGACGGTCACGGTTCTGCCCGACCTGGACGGGGTCGTTGAACCCTCACCGGCCGCCACCGGCACACCATCGCAGGTCCCGTCCCCTTCGGCGGGCCCGGGCGGCGGGTCACCACCGGCCGACAACCCCACCGGGGAGGATGGCGACCCGCCGCCCGACGGCCGGCACGACGAAGGGCCAGAGGGCGGGGTCACCCTGCCCGGCGGCAGCTTCGTCCCGTGGACGCTGGCCGCAGCGATCACCGCAGCCGCGGCGTGGGTATGGCTGCAACGCCGCCGCCTGCCCCGGGCCAGCCCCGCCGCCGGCTTCGAAGACGCGGACGGTCCGGCGCAGCTGCCGCAGCCGGTGCTCCAGCTGCAACGGCAGGTCGCCCGCCACCCGCGGCTGGCCCCACCGGACGACCTTGCCGAACGCGCCGCCGCCGTGCCCGACCTGCCGCAGCTTCCCCCCGGAGGGGTCGGCCTGACCGGCGACGGCGCCCCCGCCGCCGCCCGCGCCGCGCTGGTGTCCGCGCTGGCCTCCGGCGGGCCACGCGACCCCGACCGGCGCGGCGAGGTCGTCATCGACGGCACCACCCTGAGCACCCTGATCGGCGCCGACGCCGCCGGGCTCGGCCCGTGGCCACGACTGCACATCGCCGACGACCTCGACCACGCCCTGACCATCGTCGAATCAAGGCTGCTGTACCGCAGCCGGATCCTCGACGAACACAGCCTGGACGACCTGGACACCCTGCGGGCACACGCCCCCGACGAAGAGGCCCTCCCGCCGGTGCTGCTCATCGCCGAAACCCCACCGGCGGGAGCGCGGATGCGCGCCCGGGTCAGCCTCGGCCTGGGCGCAGGGCTCGACCTGGCCGCGCTGCTGATCGGCGAATGGGACCACGGCACGACCGTGCAGGTCGCCACCGACGGGACCACCCGGCTGCTGTCCGGCCCGCCGGTGGAAACGATCGGGCAACAGATGGCGGTGCTGGACGCCGCCACCACAGTGCAGGTCCTGGCCACCCTGCGGGAGGCCCACACCGGCCAGCCACCACCAGCCGCTGCCCGGCAACCGCAGCACGACCGGCCAGACTCCGAAACCGCGGCGCCGCAACCCGATGAGGGTCCAGAGCCCACGGGCGGCGCAGGCCCCGCGGCACAACCGAAGGTGCGGCTGCGGGTACTCGGCCCACCACGGATCGAGAACATCACCCGCCCCGGGCGGGGGCCGCGGGGCCCGGCCCTCGAGATGGCCGTCTACCTCGCCTGCCACCCGGGCGGCGCACCCACCCGCGAGCTGGGCGAATACCTCAACCCCGATTCCCGGGTGCGGGAGGCCGACCAGCGGGTCCACACCAACGCCTCCAACCTGCGGCACGTGTTCGGCCGCGCCGGCGGCCCCCGCAAGAACGGCTACCTCATCAAGACCAGCGGCCGGTACCGCCTCGACCCCGCAACGGTCGAGGTCGACCTGTGGCAGCTTCACGAGCTGCTCCAGCAGGCCACCATCGCCACCGGGCAGGCCCGCCGCGACCTGGCGCAGCAGGCGTGCGACCTGTACACCGCGCCACTGGCCGGCGGCTGCGAATACGACTGGGTCGAGCCCCACCGCGAGAAGGTCCGCCGCTGGGGCACCCAAGCCCACCTGCTGCTGACCGAGCAGCTACTCGAGTCCGACCCGCAGCACACCAGCGACCTGCTCGACCGGGCCATCAAGCTCGACCCGTATCACGAGCCGCTGTACCGCACCGCCATGCACGCCCGCCACGCCCTCGGCGACGCCGACGGCATCCGCACCCTGCTCCGCGCGCTGAGGAAGGCACTCGGTGACCTGGACGCCGAACCCGAAGACCAGAGCGTCGAGCTGGCCACCAAGCTACGCGCCAGCCTGGACCAGCGGTGAGCCGCACCAGCGCCGGGAACCGTCCTACGGCCCTACCCGGCCTGCTGTACATGCTGTGCATCACCCCGCTGCTGCGCAGGCTGATCACCGTCCACACCGTCCCCCCAGGTCGGCCGCACCGCAGCCGCTGCCACCGCTGCGCCACCCCGGTGTGGCCGGCGGCCTGCCGCCCATCGGCACGCTGCCGAGGATGCGGCCGGCCGGTCGGCCCACCCCGGTACACCGTCGAGATCGCCGCCGCCGCCTCGGTCGCGCTGCTGGTCTGGTCAGGGGCACGCGGCTGGGAACTGGCCGGCTACACCACCTGGGCCATGGCGATGATTGTGCTGGGTTTCGTCGACGCCGCCGCCTACCGGCTCCCGCACCAGCTCACCACCGCGGCAACCCTCGCCCTGGTCGCCTTCCTCGCCCTGGCCGGTGGAACCGTCGCGGCCTGGTTGGTCGCCGCGGCTGCCGCGACCGGCCTTGCCGGCTTCCACGTGGTGCTGCACGCGGCGGCCCCCTCCGGTCTGGGCCTCGGAGACGTCACGATGAGCATCCCGGTCGGGTTCGCGCTCGGCTGGCTCGACTGGCGCTACGTAGTCGCCGCGGTGTTTCTCGCCTACGCCGCGACCCTGCTGGGCTTCACCGCCCTGAGGATGACCGGTCGTCGGGGCTCGCACCAGCCGTTCGGGGCCTACCTAGCGGCCGCGTCGGTCACCATTGTGATCGCGGCGCAGGTGTCGGCTCGATGAACCCCGCCACCTTGCGCTGGTCAGCGCCCCGGCGTGTTCCCTCGCCCCTGGTCGGGAGGTGGCCGGACGGCAGATCACTCCCGGGGTTCCTGATCGCCACCGGTGCCAGCCGGCCGCATCCCGGGCGCCAGCGCTGGCGGGGGCCGGCTACGTGACCAGCACCACCGCGCTGGAGGTCAAGGAGCTGCCGCGGCGGCTGACGGTGCTGGGCGCGAACGCGGTCGGGCTCAAACTCGGCCGCCAGTCGGTGAACCTCCGGTTCCAGCTCCACGGCACCCAGGCCATAGTACTGGCAACGTCGCGTATCAGTACTTCATGTATTCGCCGTCGCGATCTCGGTCTGCTTCGGAATCCCCATCAACGGCTAGGACTTCCCTGCCTGGCCCTGCCAGTAGGCGAGGTGGTCGGGTGGTCGGGTGTTCGGGTGGTCGGGACCACGCCCGCAGCCGGTCGATGAGCAGCTGCTGGAAGGCTTCCGCGGCAGCAGCCGGGTCGCCCGCCTCGCCCGCCACCGGGCGAGGTCTATGCGGGTGGTCAGGGTGTCGGTACGGTCGGGCAACGAAATGTCCGGATCTACCGCGGGTCTGAACCGGGATGGCGGTCATGCGGTCGCCTTCCATGTGTGAGACTTCCTCGGATGGAACACGGCCCAGCTCGTACCATCCAGGTCCCTTTGCCTACCCTGAGCAGCTTTTTCGCGTACGACGCGCTCCAACCGGGCGAACTCGGCTACCACCACATTGAGCACCTGGTGATGGACCAACAGAACGCGTGGCTCGACGGATATGCGCTGCGGATGCGAGATGGCCTGCCGCTGCTCGTCGAGGAAGCCGGCGGCCGGGTTGACGGCTACCTCATGGACTTCCGCGATCCAGGCGAAGGTTTCTCCGCTGTAAGCGCCTACGCTTCTCGCAAGCACTACCGGTGGGCTCAGGGTGGCCTTGAGTTCCGGACCGACGCCGGTCTCCGGCGCGCGTCGGCGCTCTTGGGCAGGAGTCCGGGCTCGGGTTCCGAGATTGAGCACCTGAACCGGTGGTCAAGCGCGGACGATCCCGTCTTCGCGTACGGGGTTCCTGTGGCGGCAGCGATCGCTCGCCCCTGGCTGGATGCCACCAACGTTGCCCAGCCCTGGGAGGCGCTGTTTCACTTGCAGGCTGCCTACCTGCTCACCTGGACCGCTGTGGAACGGCTCGCCGCCCTCAGGCTCGGCCCGGATGCTGAGGAGCCGACGGCGCTCGTGCGGCGGCTTCGCGACATGGACGGATGGAGCAACCTGTTCCAGAGGGCGCGAGTGAGGACTGGTAATCGCAAGATCTTCGACAGCAGGGACCCGCAAGACGCATACAAGCTCGATGACGATGGCAAGAAGGCGTGGGATTTCTGGTACGCAGTTCGCAGCAATCTGTCGCATCGTGGCAAGGGCGCGCGCCGAGATCTGGAGATCGTCCGGGAGGGTTTCATCGACGTCCACGATGTGCTGCGTCTGATCCTTCTGCAGCACGCCAACGGCGTCGCACGCACATGGAGCAGGGTTGATGCCGACGGTAAGCAGCGAGACTGGCTGCTTCGGGACTTGCTGGTTACCAGCGCAGCTGGATCTTGCCTGGTACACAGGGGCTAGCCCAAGGCTAGCCAGGAAGCCCTCCGCACGTGGCTGACCACCTTCGCCGGCATGCTGACCGAGGCCGGCCCGACCGGCGTGCTGCGGGCGGCGCCACCGACCCAGCGGCTGTAAGGCAGCCCCTGCCGGCGGGGGGCCGTCCTACGACGCCGCCGCGAGCGCCCTGCTCGTCCGGCGGTCGCTCGCCTTCCTCGCGGTCGGCTGAGCGGAGACGCGCGGCTACGGTCCGGACGCGGGCGGGTTTTGTCGGAGGGGCGGGGCAGGATGACCGGCATGACCGTGACAGGACGCTTGGAGCTCGTCGCTCTCGACGCGACGGACATCGTGGGGCTCGCCTTGTTCTACGCCGAGCTGACCGGCTGACAGACCGTCCGGAACGTGGACGGCTGGATCACGCTGCGTGCCGGTGACGGGCAGGAGGTTGGCTTCCAGCAGGTTGCCGAGCACATTGCGCCGCGGTGGCCGGGGCAGGAACGCCCCCAGCAGGTTCACCTCGATCTGCTGGTCGACGGGCACGAGGAGGCGGCACAGCGCGCGGTGGCGCTGGGTGCCATCCGGCTCGCCGACGGCGCCAGCTGGATCACGCTGGCCGATCCGGCCGGCCATCCGTTCGACCTGTGTCAGCGGGACGGGGTCGGCCCGCAGATGCAGCTGTTCGCGGCGACCATCGACGCTCCCGACGCGTCGGCGCTGGCGCGCTTCTACGCCGACCTGCTCGGGATGGAGGTGACCTACGACGGCCCCGAGGGCGCGCTCGTCGCCGGTGGCGGCAAGAGTCTGATGTTCCAGCAGGTCAGCGACTACACGCCGCCGCAGTGGCCGGACCCGGCGCACCCGCAGCAGGGGCACCTCGACGTCATCGTCGACGATCCCGACCACCTGAAG
>WHTQ01000189.1 GCA_009377645.1 Micromonosporaceae bacterium
CCCAGGTTGCGGGTTGTAGTGGCCGGTGACCCAGCTGTAGACGCTGTTCTCGTGCGCGCCGATGCGGCGGGCGAGGTCGCGCACGGACAGGCCGTGGCGGTCGAGCTCGGCGCGCAGCGGGGTGCGGTCGGCCAGGTGGGGGAACAGCCGCTCGGCGGGTTCCCCGAGCGTGGCGGCGAGACGTTCGGCGGCGGGCCCGCGCGGGCGGGCCCTGCCCGAGGACCACTTGTGCAGCGTGGCTGGGTTGACCCGGGCGGCCGCGGCGACCTCGTCCGTGTGCAGCCCACGCTCGGCCAAGATCTCGGCCAGCACTGTCGGCGCGCCACCGGTGCGGCTGGTGCGGGTGTCGGCGGCGGTGGTCATTGGGCGGCTCCCTCACGACCGGCCGACAGCCCCCGCCCGTCGAGCTGTTGCGCGGGTTGCCGGGCGCCGGCTGTCGGGGCGTCGAGCGCCGCGCCGGCCGACCCGCCGCGGCGGTCCGCGGCAGGGGCGGAAGGATCGGTGTGCTCCCGGCCCTGCTCTCCGGGCCCTTCGCCGCGGTCGTCGCTGCGGTCGCTGCGGTCGCCGGGGTCGGCGCCGTTGCGGTCGGGGGGTTCAAGATCGCGCGGGCCCGGGCGCCGTGGCGGTGGTGGAGGGGCGCGGCCGTGGCGTGCGGGGTGCGCCGCCCGCACCTGTGCCTGCTCTCGGGCGTCGGTCGACGGCTGGCGGGTGTCGGGATGTCCCCAGACCACGATCCGGCCGGGCGCCGAGGCGAGCGCGGTCTGCCAGCGGGGATGGGAGAAGTGGGGCGCGAGGGTGATGTGCCGCCACCCGGACCCGGACAGGTACAGCGCTTGGCCGTCGGGCATGCCGTAGATCTCGCCGGGCGTCAGCTGCCGCTGCCGGGTCGTGGACCAGTTGGTGGTGGCCGCGGTCGAGATGGACTGCGAGCGGACCCGAAAGGGCTCCCGCGACTTGGTCCTGGTGCGGGTGGTGGAGGTTTGGGGGCGGTCCCACTCCCCGCAGATCACGCTGAGGGCTTCGAGCGTCTTGGTGTCGCGGATGCCGGGCAGCACGACCAGGTGCTGGAACAGGGGACAGGAACCCGTCGGCGATGTCGGCGCCCCAGCGGCCGCGGACCTGGGACAGGTCCTGCACCGCCGCGATCGTGTGCAGCCCCTGCCCGCCCGCCTCCGACACCAGCGCGGGCAGGGAGGCGATGGGCGCGATGTTGGCCACCTCATCGAGAACGAGGGAGACTGGCTTGCCGTGCGGGATCTCGGCGAGGGCGGCGGCGCGGTGCCGTGAGTACTGCGCGTCGCGGACCGCCTCGATCAGCGCGACCACGAGCGGGGCGACGGCGGCTTGGTGCTCGGCGGGCGCGGCGACGTAGACCGTGTCGGCCGAGGCGGCGAACTGGTGCGGCTCCCAGTTGCTGCGTTCGCAGCTGTCGAGGGCTTGGTCGGTGGTGTAGACGTCGATCACATCGGCGGTGGCCGACCAGATCGACTGGCGCTCCTGATCCGCCGCGCGTTGGACGCCGCCGAGGACCATCCGCGCCAGGTCGGCGTCGCCGTCGCCCCGGTCGGCGGCCCACTCCAGGATCAGGTCGGCGGTGTTGATGTCGCCGGAGAGGACCCAGCCGACCACGTCGCGCATCTGTAACCGCACCGACGCTGCGGCGTACAGCAGCGGGCCGAGCAGCGCTGAGGCGCGGGAGGTCCAGTGGGACTCGTGGCGGGTGCCCTTGGCCGCC
>WHTQ01000011.1 GCA_009377645.1 Micromonosporaceae bacterium
CTACCCGGCTTCTAGCAGCAGGTCCACAGCGGACCGTCGGTCGCGGTGGCCGTGCCGCGAGCTCTCCAGCCGCTGGCGTCCTGGCGCCTCTTCCCCGGTGCCAGGGATCGAGCGGATGGGGAGCTGGCGGTGCGGCGCCGTCACCGGCGAACAGCCAGCAGGGTCTCGCGAGACCACAGGGGGTCGACAACCATGGTCCAGCCGCGCGGTGCGCACGTACCGGTCATGCTCGAACGGTGCGCGCAGCTGCTCGCGCCCGCGTTCGTGGCCGCGGCCGCCGCCGGGCGCAGCCCGGTGCACCTGGACGCCACGCTCGGACTGGGCGGCCACGCCGAGGTGTTGCTAGCGGCCCACTCTCGGCTGCGGCTGGTCGGGCTGGACCGGGATCCGGAGGCGCTGGCGTACGCCCGGCAGCGGCTGGCCGGGTACGTGTCCCGGATCCACCTGGTGCACACGGTCTTCGACCGGCTCGCGGAGGTGCTCGCCGGACTCGGGTACTCCCGTGTGGACGGCGTGCTGTTCGACCTCGGAGTGTCCTCGCCGCAGCTGGACCGTCCCGAGCGGGGCTTCGCCTACGCCCGGGACGCGCCGCTGGACATGCGGATGGACCCGGGGTCGTCGGTGACCGCCGAGACCGTAGTCAACACCTACCCGGCGGCCGACCTCACCCGGGTGCTGCGCAGCTACGGCGAGGAGCGGTACGCCGCCCGGATCGCCGCGGCGATCGTCCGGGAACGGGGGCGGCAGCGGCTGACCTCGACCCTGCGGCTGGCGGAGCTGGTCCGGGACGCGATTCCGGCGCCGGCCCGGCGGACCGGCGGTAACCCGGCGAAGCGCACCTTCCAGGCGCTGCGGATCGAGGTCAACGGCGAGCTGGCTGCGCTGGCGGCCGGGCTGCCGGCGGCGCTGGACGCGCTGGTGCCGGGCGGCCGGATCGTGGTGCTGTCCTACCACTCGCTGGAGGACCGGCTGACCAAGCGGGCGCTGGTCGCCCGCGCCCGTAGCCGGGCCCCGGTCGACCTGCCGGTCGAACCGCCCGGCACCGGACCGACCGTACGGCTGCTCACCAGGGGGGCCGAGCAGCCCGACCCGACCGAGCTGGCGGCCAACCCGCGCGCCGCCTCGGCCCGCCTGCGCGCCGCGGAGCGGATTTGACCGGACGCAGGACCGATGAGGACGCGGGACTACCGAGGGGGAGCGACGTGATGTCACAGCAGCCACCGGCACCGGTTGCGGTGCCGCGAGCGCCGTTCGTGGTGCTGGTCCTGTTGGTGGTGGTCGGTGGGGTGCTCGGCATCCTGCTGCTCAACACGAAGATCAACGAGAACGCGTTCGTCCTGCACGAGCTGCGCCAGCAGCAGGCCACGCTCGACCAGCGCCAGCAGCAGCTGGAGCAGGAGATCGCGCTGGCGTCCTCGCCCGCGCAGCTGGCCGCGGCGGCGCAGCGGCTGGGGATGGTGGACCGCAGCGAGGACCGGACCCACCTGCGCCTGTCCGAGGACCGTTCCAGCCAGTCGGTGGGGGGCTGATCGAGATGACGAATCGCCGTAGTGACAGTGGCATCGGTGAGGCGCGGGGTTACCACCCGCGCGGCCGCACCGTCCGGGAGCGTCCGGGCCGGGGCGGCGACCCGTTCCGGTCGGCATTGCAAATCTTCGACCCCCGGCCGGCCGGCGGCACCGGCGGTGGCCGGCCTCCGAAGCAGCCGGTGCGCCCGTCGCCCCGGCAGTCGGCGCGCCCCGCGGCTCGGCAGCCGGCAGGCACCGCGCGGCAGTCGGCCGGAACCGCCGGGCAGCCGGCTGGCGCCGCCCGGAAGGCGGCTGGGACCGCCCGGAAGGCGGCGGGTGCCGGACGGCCGGCCGCGGCGGCGGCGCCCCGGCACCGACCGGCCGCCCGACCGCACCGTCCACCCCGGACCGCTGCGCCGTCCCGCCCGGCCCGCCCGCCCCGGCTGGCCAGCCCCCGCCGGCGGCTCCGGCTGGCCACCGTGCTGGCGCTGAGCCTGTTCGCCGTGCTCGCGCTGCGGCTGGTGGAGCTGCAGCTGACCGAGGGCCCCGCGTACGCGGCGACCGGGCTGCAGGACCGGCTGCAGACGGTGACCCTGCCAGCCGCCCGGGGCGCGATCTTCGACCGGAACGGGGCGGTGCTGGCGCACAGCGTGGAGGCCCGGTTCGTCTACGCCGACCCGGAGCTGGTGGTCGAGCCGACCGAGGTCGCCAGCGCGCTGCAGCCGTTGCTGGGCATCCCGGCCTCCGAGCTGGCGAAGCAGATGCAGCCGGCGGCCCGGGAGGACGGCAGCCAGTCCCGGTTCGAGTGGCTGGCCCGCGGCGTGGACATCGCCACCGGCGACGCGATCGAGGCGCTGAACCTGCCCGGGATCGGGGTGGACCGCGACGAGCGGCGGATCGTGCCCGGCAACGACCTGGCCGCCAACCTGATCGGGTTCACCGGCACCGACCTGGCCGGCCTGGAGGGGCTGGAGGGGCTGGAGGCCGCGTACGATGACACCCTGCGCGGGGTGGACGGCGAGCGCACCTACGAGAGCGGCCAGGGTGCGAGCCTGGACCGGCCGATCCCCGGCGGGTACCAGGTGGAGCAGCCTCCGCAGCCCGGCAGCGACCTGCGGCTGGCCGTGGACATGGACCTGCAGTACGAGGTGCAGCGGGTGCTCGCCGAGCGGTTGCGGGCCGCCAACGCGACGTTCGGTGCCGCGGTCGTGCTCGACGCCCGGACCGGTGACGTGCTGGCGCAGGCCAGCTACCCCACCTACAACGCGGCCGACCCGCAGAGCGTGCCGGAGCAGGTGCGGGTGGACGCGTCCACCGCCACCGTGTTCGACCCCGGGTCGGCGCACAAGCCGCTGGTGTTCGGGGCCGCCCTGGAGGAGGGCGTGATCCGGCCGGGCCAGAGCATCACCGTCGGGCCGAGCATCCGCAAGGGGGACGTGACGTTCACCGACACCACCCCGCAGGCCGAGGGCACCGAGCTGTCCCTGCCGGCGGTCCTGGCCTTCTCCTCCAACGTCGGGACCATCAAGATCGCCGACCTGCTGGGCAGCGAGAAGCTGTACGCGTACCAGCGCGCGTTCGGGCTCGGCGAGGCGACCGGAGTGGGGATGCCGGGGGAGGCCACCGGCGGTCTGCTCGCCCCGGAGGACTGGTACGGGTCGTCGGCCGGCTCCGTGCCGATCGGGCACAGCGTTGACGTGACCACCCTGCAGATGGCCGCCGCCTACGGGGCGATCGCCAACGACGGGGTGTGGGTGCAGCCGCAGCTGGTGGAGGCGGTGCTCGGTCCGGACGGCACCGAGCAGCCGGCCGCCGACCCGGCCACCCGGCGGGTGCTCAGCCCCGAGAACGCCGCCTACCTGCGGGAGCTGATGGAGGCGGTGGTGACCGCCCCGGGCGCGACCGGACTGGCCGCGGCACTGGACGACTACCGGGTGGCGGGCAAGACCGGCACCGGCAAGCTGGTGGTCGACGGCGCGTACGCGCCCGGCGAGGTGGCCTCGTTCGTCGGCCTGGCGCCGGCCGAGGACCCGCGGTACGTGATCGCGGTGGCCGCGCACACCCCCGGCGGCGGGGGCGGCGAGGTGACCGCCCCGGCGTTCCGGGAGATGATGGGCTTCACGCTGCACCACTACCAGGTGCCGCCGGCCAGCACCGAGCCGCCCACCTTCGAGCTCTACCCGTGACGGAGCCGGATCCGTGGCACGGCGATGGTCACGGGAGAGTAACGTCTACCGCCGTGCCAAGCCGTGCGTCCCTGCCGCGACCACAGCGGGTGCCACCCTGTGTGCTGGCCGGGCTGGCCGACCTGCTGGGCCTGCCCGACGCCGGCCCCGGGGCGGCGACGGTGGTGACCGGGGTGACCCACGCCAGCGGCCAGGTGCGCCCCGGTGACCTGTACGCGGCGCTGCCTGGCCAGCACTACCACGGGGCGCAGTTCGTGCCGGCGGTGGCCGCCGCCGGGGCGGCGGCCGTGCTCACCGACCCGGCCGGTGCCTCGGCGGTGGCCACCGCCGGCCTGCCGGCACTGGTGGTCCCCGACCCGCGGGCGCGGCTCGGGGAGGTGGCCGCCCGGGTCTACGGCGACCCGACCGTCCGGCTGCCGGTGATCGGAATTACCGGCACCGCCGGCAAGACCACCACCGCCTACCTGATCGAGGCCGGGCTGCGCTCGGCCGGCCGGACCCCGGCGATGCTCGGCACGGTGGAGACCCGGCTCGGTGAGCTGACCATCGACAGCGTCCGCACCACCCCGGAGGCCACCGACCTGCAGGCGCTGCTGGCGGTCGCGCTCGAGCACGGCGTGGACGCGGTGGCGATGGAGGTCTCCAGCCACGCGCTGGCGCTGGACCGGGTCGGCGGGATCCGGTTCGCGGTCGGGGGCTGGACTAACGTCGGCCAGGACCACCTTGACTTCCACCCCGGCCCGGCGGCCTACTTCGCCGCCAAGGCCCGGCTGTTCGACGGCCGGTGCCGGGTGGAGGTGCTCAACCACGACGAGCCGGCGCTCAAGCCGCTGGTCCGGCCGGAGACGGTGACCTACTCGGCCGCCGGTGACCCGGCCGCCACCTGGTACGCCAGCGGCGTCACCGAGGCCGGGTACGGGCAGCGGTTCACCGCCCACGGTCCGGGCACCACCCGGCCGGCCAGCGTCTGCCTGCCCGGCCGGCACAACGTGGCCAACGCGCTGCTGGCGGTCGCCGCGCTGGTGGCGATCGGGGTGGCCGCTCCGGCCGCGGTGGCGGGGGTGGCGACCCGGCTCGGAGTGCCCGGCCGGCTGGAGCGGGTCGGGGACGGTCCGGTGCTCGGCGTGGTCGACTACGCCCACAAGCCGGACTCGATCGAGGCGGTGCTGGCGGCGCTGCGGCCGGTGGCCGGTGCGGGCGGCCGGCTGATCTGCCTGATCGGGGCCGGCGGCGAACGCGACACCGGCAAGCGGCCGCTGATGGGAGCGGCCGCGGCCCGGGGCGCCGACCTGGTGATCGTGACTGATGACAACCCGCGCACCGAGGACCCGGCCGAGATCCGCGCCGGGGTGCTGGCCGGTGCGCGCGGGGTGCCCGGAGCGCAGGTGCGGGAGGTGGCCGGGCGGCGGGCGGCGATCGAGCAGGCGGTCCGGCTGGCGGTGCCCGGTGACGTGATCGCGCTGCTCGGCAAGGGCCACGAGCGGGGCCAGGAGTTGGCCGACCGGGTGGAGCCGTTCGACGACCGGACTGCGCTCGCCGAGGCGCTGGCGGCGCGGTGGGCGGATCAGGAGGAGCGGGCCCGGTGATCGCGCTGAGCCTGGCCGAGGTGGCCGCCGCGACCGGTGGCGCGCTGGCCGGCGCCGACCCGGCCACGCGGGTGACCGGTCCGGTCGAGTTCGACTCCCGGAGGGTCGAGCCGGGTGGGTTGTTCGTGGCGTTCCGCGGGGAGCGGGTCGACGGGCACGACTTCGCCGCCGGCGCGGTGGCGGCCGGCGCGGTGGCGGTGCTCGGCACCCGGCCGCTGCCCGGCCTGCCGGTGGTGCGGGTGGCCGACCCGCTGGCGGCGCTGGCGGACCTGGCCCGGGCGGTGCTGGACCGGGCCGGCGAGCTGACCGTGGTCGGGGTGACCGGCTCGTCCGGTAAGACCACCACCAAGGACCTGCTGGCCCAGGTGACCGCCCGGCTGGGACCGACGGTGGCGCCGGCCGGGTCGTTCAACAACGAGCTGGGCCACCCGTACACGGTGCTGCGGGTGGACCGGCAGACCCGGTTCCTGGTGCTGGAGCTGGGCGCCCGCGGCCCGGGCCACATCGCCTACCTGTGCCGGGTGGCGCCGCCCCGGATCGGGGTGGTGCTCAACGTCGGGGTCGCCCACCTCGGCGAGTTCGGGTCGGTAGACGCGATCGCGGCGGCGAAGGCGGAGCTGGTGGCGGCCCTGCCGCCGGACGGGCTGGCGGTCCTGAACGCCGACGACCCGCGGGTGGCGGCGATGGCCAACCGGACCCGGGCTCGGGTGGTGTCCTATGGGGAGTCCGCGGCGGCGCAGCTGCGGGCGGTCGACGTGACCCTGGACGGGCGCGGGCGACCCGGGTACACCCTGCTGACCCCGGAGGGTGCGGTGCCGGTGCGGCTGCCGCTGACCGGCGCCCACCAGGTCGGCAATACGCTGGCGGTGGCGGCGGTCGCCCGGGAGCTGGGGATGGCCCTGCCGGCGGTGGCGGCGGCGCTGGCCGAGTTGCGACCGGTCTCGCCCCGGCGGATGGACGTGTGGGACCGGCCGGACGGGGTGACGGTGATCGACGACTCGTACAACGCCAACCCGGCGTCGGCCGAGGCGGCGCTGCGCGCCCTGGCCGCGCTCGGCCGGGGCCGCCGGACGGTGGCGGTGCTCGGCTACCTTGCGGAGCTGGGCGATCATGAGCGGGCCGGGCACGAGCAGGTCGGTGGCCTGGCCGCCCGGCTGGGCGTGGACCGGCTGGTGGTGGTCGGTGAGGTGGCGGCGCCGATCCACCATGGCGCCCGCGGGCAGGAGCAGTGGGGAGGAGAGTCGGTGCTGGTGGCCGATCAGGACGCGGCGGTGGCGCTGCTGCGCGCCGAGCTGCGCACCGGGGACGTGGTGCTGGTCAAGGGCTCGCGCTACCGGACCTGGGAGGTCGCCGACTGGCTGCGCGACCCGTCCGCGGTCGAGTTGGGCCGGGACGGGGCCACCGGATGAGAGCGGTGGTGGTGGCCACGGCGGTGGCGTTCCTGGTCTCGCTGCTCGGCACCCCGTGGGCGATCCGCGGGCTCGCCCGGCTGCGGGCCGGCCAGCCGATCCGCACCGACGGCCCGCAGAGCCACCTGGCCAAACAGGGCACCCCGACTATGGGCGGGATGGTGTTCATCGTCGCCACCCTGATCGCGTACGTGGCCGGGCACCTGACCCTGAACACGCTGCCGCGGGCGCAGATCGCGCAGGTCGGGCCGACCATGACCGCGCTGGTGCTGCTCGGGCTGTTCGTGTTCTGCGGGGCGATCGGGTTCATCGACGACTTCCTGAAGGTGCGCAAGCGGAACAGCCTGGGCCTGTCGGAGCGGGCCAAGCTGGTCGGCCAGCTGCTGGTCGGCGGGGTGTTCGGGATCGCCGCGCTCACCGAAGAGAGCACCAACGGCGAGACGGTCGGTAGCACCACCCTGTCGTTCATCCGGGACATCGACTGGCTGCGGGTCGGCACCGCCGGCGCGGTGGTGGTGTTCGTGCTGGTGGTGATCAGCACCACCAACGCGGTGAACCTCACCGACGGGCTGGACGGGCTGGCCACCGGCGTGTCGGTGATGGTGCTGACCGGGTACGGGCTGATCGCGTTCTGGCAGTACCGGCACTGGTGCGCCGACCCGGACTACACGCTGGACTACTGCTACGCGGTCCGGGACCCGCTGGAGGTGGCGATGCTGGCCGCCGCCGCGGCCGGCGCGCTGGTCGGCTTCCTGTGGTGGAACGCGTCCCCGGCGAAGATCATCATGGGGGACACCGGCTCGATGGCGATCGGCGGGTTGGTGGCGGCGATGGCGCTGGCCACCCGGACGGTGCTGCTGCTGCCGATCATCGGTGGCCTGTTCGTGATCATCACCATGTCCCTGATCATCCAGCGGGTTTCCTACAAGACCACCGGCAAGCGGGTGTTCCGGATGTCGCCGCTGCACCACCACTTCGAGCTGGCCGGATGGAGCGAGGTGAACGTGGTGATGCGGTTCTGGATCATCGCCGGGATCGCGGCCGCGATCGGGCTGGGCATCTTCTACGGCGACTTCCTGGCGGCGACGGCGTCGATCGACTGAGGACGGTGGCGATGGGCGGCTGGGCCGGGCGGCCAGTGGTGGTGGCCGGCGCCGCGGTGGCCGGCTCCGCCGCCGCCCAGGCGTTGCTGCGCCGGGGGGCGGTGGTGACCGTGGTTGACCGGGCCGCCGGCCCGGCGACCGACCGGCTGGTCGCCGCCGGCGCCCGGGTGATGATCGTGGATGGCGCGCCGCCACCGGGCCTGCTGGACGGAGTCGCCACGCTGGTGGTCTCGCCCGGGTTCGCGCCGCACCATCCGCTGGTGAGCGCCGCCCGGGCGGCCGGGGTCGAGGTCTACAGTGAACCGGAGCTGGCCTGGCGGCTGCGCGGCCCGGACCATCCGGTGTGGCTGGCGGTGACCGGCACGAACGGCAAGACCACCACCGTCACCATGCTGGCGGCGATCCTGGCCGCGGCCGGGCTGCGCTCGGCCGCGGCCGGCAACATCGGCGAGCCGCTGGTGGACCTGACCGGGTACGAGGTGCTGGCGGTGGAGCTGTCCAGCCAACAGCTGCACTGGTCGCAGACGCTGGCGCCGCCGGTCGGGGCGCTGCTGAACCTGGCCCCGGACCACCTGGAGTGGCACGGCTCCCGGGCCGCCTACACGGAGGCGAAGACCGCGATCTGGCGCGGGGCGGGGGTGGCGATCGGCAACCTGGACGACCCGGAGGTGGCGGCCCGGCTGGCGGCGGCGCCTGGGCGGCGGGTGGGGTTCACGCTCGGCGAGCCGGCGGCCGGCCAGCTCGGGATCACCGGCGGGAGGCTGGTCGACCGGGCGTTCGGCGACCCGGCCGGGGTGCCGCTGGCTGAGCTGACCGCCGTCCGGCCGCCCGGCGCGCACAACCTGGCCAACGCGCTGGCCGCCGCGGCCGCCGCCCGGGCCTACCGGGTGCCGCCGGCGGCGGTGGCGGACGGGCTGGCCGGTTACCAGCCGCAACCGCACCGCAACGCGCGGGTGGCGACGGTGGCGGGTGTCACCTATGTGGACGACAGCAAGGCGACCAACCCGCACGCCGCGCTCGCCTCGCTGACCGCGTACCCGCGGGTGGTGTGGGTGGCCGGCGGCATGCTCAAGGGGCTCGAGGGAGTGGCCGTCGACGAGCTGGTGCGGGCGGTGGCCGGCCGGTTGGCCGGTGCGGTGCTGCTCGGAGCGGACCGGGCGGAGCTGGCGCGGGCGCTGGCCCGACACGCGCCCGGGTTGCCGGTGGTAGAGGTCGCCAGCACCGATGATGGAGCGATGGGGGAGGTGGTGCGGGCGGCCGCCCGGCTGGCGGGGCTGGGTGACACGGTGTTGCTGGCACCGGCGGCCGCCTCCTGGGACATGTTCGACAACTATGGCCACCGCGGTGACACGTTCGCCGCGGCGGTGCGCGCGCTGCCGCCGGGGGGTGGTGATGTCTGACCGGCGGGGCATCCCGACCGCCAGCCGGGCGGTCGGGATGCTGCACGGGCTGCTGGCGCGCCCGCTCGCCTCGTACCACCTGCTCCTGGCCAGCGCCGGCCTGCTGCTGGTGATCGGGCTAACGATGGTGTTCTCGGCGACCAGTGTGGACGCCTACGCCACCGACGGCAACGCGTTCGCGCGGATCGCCGAGCAGGCCGGCTACGCCGGGATCGGGCTGGTCGCGTTCTGGGTCTGCCAACGGCTGCCGGTACGCACCTTCCGGGCGCTCGGGCTGCCGCTGCTGCTGTCGGCGTTCGCGTTGCAGGGGATGCTGAACCTGGTCGACCTGCTGAACAGCGCGGGGCTGCTCGAGACCCAGCAGCTGGGCCCGCTGCACGCCAACCTGCACTGGCTGGAGCTGGGCGGGTTCTCGGTGCAGCCCTCGGAGCTGGCGAAGCTGGCGCTGGTGGTGTGGGCGGCCGACGTGCTCGCCCGGAAGGGGCCACTGGTGGGGTGGTCCCGGGAGGTGGTGCGGCCGCTGTTCCCGGTGACCGGACTGCTGCTGCTGATGATCGGGTACCAGGACCTGGGCACGATGCTGTGCCTGCTGGTGCTGTTCATCGGCATCCTGTGGGCGGCCGGGGTCCGGATCCAGGTGTTCGTCGCGATGGCGGCGGTGGTGCTGGGCGGGATCGCGCTGCTGGTGGTCGCGCAGAGCAGCTACCGGGTGGAGCGGCTGACCGCGTTCCTGAACCCGGACTGTGACGTGCTGGACCAGTGCTACCAGGCGGCGCAGGGCCGGACCGCGCTGGCCGACGGCGGCTGGTTCGGGGCCGGCCTGGGCAACGCCAGCCTGAAGTGGGGCTGGCTGCCGGAGGAGGACAACGACTTCATCTTCGCGATCATCGGCGAGGAGCTGGGGGTGGTCGGCTGCCTGGTGGTGCTGACCCTGTTCGGGGTGCTGGCATACACCGGGCTGCGGATCGCCCGCCGGGTCGAGGACCGGTTCCGGCGGTTGGCCGCGGCCGGGGTGACGGTCTGGTTGGTCGGCCAGACCGTGATCAACGTCGGCGGGGTGGTGGGCATGCTGCCGATCACCGGACTGCCGCTGCCGTTCATCTCGGTCGGCGGCAGCGCGCTGGTGGTCACCCTGGCCGCGGTCGGGATGCTCGCCTCGTTCGCCCGCGCCGAGCCGGCCGCCGCCCGGGCGCTGCACGCGCGCCCACCGGCCCGCTGGGTGCGGCTACTGTGGGCGCCGTTGCCGCCGCGTCCGCGCGAGCCGGCCAAGCAGGCCAAGAGGAAGGAAGCAACGTGAGGCCCCCGCTGCGATCCGTGGTGCTGGCCGGTGGCGGCACCGGCGGGCACGTGTTCCCGCTGCTCGCGTTCGCGGACTGCCTGCGCAGGCATGACCCGGCGGTCCGGATCACCTGCCTGGGCACCCCGCGCGGGTTGGAGAACGAGCTGATCCCGCCGCACGGGTACGAGCTGCGCCACGTGCCCGCGTACCAGCTGCCCAGGTCGGTAGGGATGGACCTGTTCCGGACCCCGGACCGGATGTGGCAGGCGGCCCGGGCCGCCGGCCGGATCCTGGACGAGGTGAGCGCCCAGGTGGTGGTCGGGTTCGGCGGATACGTGGCGGTGCCGGCCTATCTGGCGGCGTGGCGGCGGGAGCTGCCCAGCGTGATCCACGAGATGAACGTGCCGCCCGGGATCGCCAACCGGCTGGCGATGAAGCTCACCCCGCACGTGGCGGTCGGGTTCGACCACCAGCCGGTGCAGGCCCGGGCGCTGCGCAAGGCAGAGGTGGTCGGGGTGCCGCTGCGGCGCTCGATCGCCACCCTGGACCGGTCCGCCCGGCGAGCGCAGGCGCTGGCGCACTTCGGGCTGCGCCCGGACGCGCCGGTGCTGTTCGTGTTCGGGGCCTCCCAGGGCGCCCGGTCGATCAACCTGGCGATGGCCGCGGCGGCGAAGACGGTGACCGGCGCCGGGGTGCAGGTGCTGCACGTGACCGGTGCCCGCAACGAGGACGTGGCGATCCCGGCCGGGCTGCCGATGCCGTACGTCACCCGCCGGTTCCTGGACGAGATGGAACTCGGCTACGCGGCGGCCGACCTGGTGCTGTCCCGCAGCGGCGGGATGACCTGCGCCGAGCTGGCCGCGGTCGGCCTACCCGCGATCTACGTGCCGTACCCGTACAGTAACCAGGAGCAGCGGCGCAACGCGCTGCCGGTGGTGCAGGCCGGTGGCGGCCTGCTGGTCGACGACGCGGAGCTGACTCCGGAATGGGTGGAGCGGTATGTGCCGGAGCTGCTGCACGACCCGCCCCGGCTGGCCATGATGGGGGCGGCGGCCGCGGCGTACGGCCGGCGGGACGGCGACGAGGCGCTGCGCGAGTTCGTCCTGAGGGTGGTGCCTGGATGACGGTGACCGGCCAGACCCTGACCGCCGAGCAGCTCGGTACCGTGCACCTGATCGGGGTGGGCGGGGTCGGCATGAGCGGGCTGGCTCGGCTGCTGCTGACCCGGGGGATCCCGGTGACCGGCAGCGAGCTGCGCCAATGGCCGGCGCTGGAAGCGTTGCGGGCGCTCGGGGGCACGATCTACCCGGAGCATGAGCTGTCCAACCTGGACGGTGTGGACACGGTCGTCTACTCGACCGCGATCCCGGCCGACCACCTGGAGCTGGCCGAGGCGCGCCGGCGCGGGCTGCGGGTGCTGCACCGCTCGGAGGCGCTGGTCGCGGCCATGACCGGCCGCCGGGCGGTGGCGGTCGCCGGCACCCACGGCAAGACCACCACCACCTCGATGCTCACGTTCCTGCTGCAGCACGCCGGGCTGGACCCGTCGTTCGTGATCGGCGGGGAGATCGCGGGTGCCGCGGCCGGTGGCGCGCACCACGGCACCGGCGAGCACTTCGTGATCGAGGCGGACGAGGCGGACCGGTCGTTCCTGCGCTACCGCCCGTACGCGGGGATCGTCACCAACATCGACGCCGATCACCTCAACACCTACCGGGACCTGGCTGGGCTTACCGAGGCGTTCGGGCAGTTCGGGCGCGGCGTCACCGGGTTCCTGGTGACCAGCGCCGACGACCCGCGCACCCGGGCGCTGGCCGAGGGGTGGCGGTCCGAGGGCCGCACCGTCCACACGTACGGGTTGGCGGGCGACGCGGACCTGCGGGTGGACGAGGTGGTCTCGGGCGCGCCGGGGGTGCGCTACCGGGGGTGGCTGGACGGCAAGCCGGTCGGGGAGGTCACGGTCCCGATGCCGGGCGTGCACCTGGCGCTGAACAGCGCCGCCGCGGCGCTGGTGGCGGTGCGGCTGGGAGTGGCGGTGCCGGAGGTGGTGGCGGCGCTGGCGGAGTTCCCGGGGGTCCGGCGCCGGTTCGAGCACAAGGGCACGGCCGCCGGGGTCCGGGTCTACGACGAGTACGCGTACCACCCGACCTCGATGAGCGCGGCGCTGCGGACGCTGCGGGAGGTGGCCGGGGCGGGCCGGCTGCTGGTGGTGTTCCAGCCGTACCGGGTCTACCGGACCCGGGACCTGCAGGCCGAGATCGCGGCCGCGCTGGGCCTGGCCGACGAGGTAGTGGTGATGGAGGTGTTCGGTCCGGGCGAGGTGCGGGAGCCGGGCGAGGGCGGGGTGGCGCTGGCCGCCGCGGTGGACCTGCCGCCCGAGCGCAAGGTCTTCGTCCCGGACTGGGACAGCGTGCCGGCCGAGGTGACCGGCCGGGCCCGGCCCGGCGACCTGGTGGTGACGATGGGTGCACCGCCGAGCTCGCTGCTCGGTGACGAGCTGCTCGCGGCGCTCGGGTCCGCGGTCGGCGGCGGATCGCGGGGAGCCTGATGGCCGGGCCCGGGCAGCGGCGCTGGCGGCTGGTGCGGGCCAGCACGGACGCGGTGCCGGCATCGGTCCGGCGGGTCTTCATGGCGGCCCGGCGACGCGGCTGGCGGGGGTTGGCCGCGGAGCTGCTGCGGCGGACCGCCCGGCGGCTGCGCCGGCGTGGCCGGCTGGGCGTGCTGGTCGGGGCCGGGGTCGCGGTGCTGCTGCTGGCGGGGTGGCTGCTGTGGGGTACCTCGCTGGCCGGGGTCCGGGAGGTGCGGGTCACCGGCACCACGATCCTGACGTCGCAGCAGGTGCGGGACGCGGCGGCGGTGGTCGAGCAGACCCCGCTGCTGCGGGTCCGGACCGGTGAGGTGGCGGCCCGGGTGGCCACGCTGCCGCCGGTGGCGGCGGTGCAGGTTCGCCGGGACTGGCCGGACGCGCTGGTAGTCGAGGTGCGGGAGCGGACCGCGGTGGCGGCGGTGCCGGTCGCCGACCCGTCCAGCGTCGCCTGCGAGCCGGACCAGCAGTGCTTCCAGCTGGTCGACGCCGCCGGGGTCGGGTTCCTGGTGGTGCCGGAGCAACCCGAAGACCTGCCGGTGGTGGTCGTGGCCGAGCCCGGCCCCGACCAGCCGGACACCCGGGCGGCGCTGGCCGTGCTGGCCGCGCTCACCCCCCAGCTGCGGGCCGAGCTGACCGCCCTGACGGTGCAGGGTCCGGCGAGCATCCAGCTGACGCTGGCCTCGGACCGCACGGTGCTCTGGGGCGAGCCGACGAACAACCAGGACAAGGCCCGGGTCGCCACGGTCCTGCTGGACCGGGAGGGTGAAGTGATCGACGTCAGTGCGCTGGAGGTGGTCAGCGTGCGGTGACGACACGCCCGGTGTGCCCGGTGCCTGGATCACGGCGCGTCGGCGCATACGCTGCTGAGAAGGTTGACATTGCGGTCGGCCTCTAGTAATGGGACAGCTTCCGCCTCGATCGAAGGGAGGGATGGCCGATGACGCACCCGCACAACTACCTCGCGGTCATCAAGGTCGTCGGGATCGGGGGCGGCGGAGTGAACGCCGTCAACCGCATGATCGAGGTCGGGCTCAAAGGGGTCGAGTTCATCGCGGTCAACACCGACGCCCAGGCGCTGCTGATGAGCGACGCCGACGTCAAGCTGGACGTGGGCCGGGAGCTGACCCGCGGGCTGGGCGCCGGGGCCGACCCGGAGGTCGGCAAGAGCGCCGCCGAGGACCACCGGGACGAGATCGAGGAGGTGCTCAAGGGCGCGGACATGGTGTTCGTGACCTGTGGCGAGGGTGGCGGCACCGGCACCGGCGGCGCCCCGGTGGTGGCGAATATCGCCCGCAAGCTGGGCGCGCTGACGATCGGGGTGGTGACCCGGCCGTTCTCGTTCGAGGGCAAGCGCCGGCAGGTCCAGGCCGAGTCCGGGATCGACGAGCTGCGCAACCAGTGCGACACGCTGATCGTGATCCCGAACGACCGGCTGCTGGCGCTCGGCGACCGCAGCATCAGCATGATGGACGCGTTCCGGCAGGCCGACCAGGTGCTGCTGTCCGGCGTGCAGGGGATCACCGACCTGATCACCACCCCCGGTCTGATCAACCTGGACTTCGCGGACGTGAAGAGCGTGATGAGCGGCGCCGGCAGCGCGCTGATGGGGATCGGCGGCGCGCGGGGGGACAACCGCTCGGTCGAGGCCGCGGAGGCGGCGATCTCCAGCCCGCTGCTGGAGCAGAGCATGGACGGCGCCCGGGGGGTGCTGCTGTCGATCGCCGGTGGGTCGGATCTCGGGCTGTTCGAGATCAACGACGCGGCTCAGCTGGTCACCGACGCGGCCCATCCGGAGGCGAACATCATCTTCGGGGCGGTGATCGACGACGCGCTCGGCGACGAGGTACGGGTCACCGTGATCGCGGCCGGCTTCGACGGCGGGACGCCGTCTTACAAGCCGGCCGAGCCGCGCCGCCCGGCGCAGTCGCACCCGACCAGCGGTGACGGCCCGCCGCCGGCGGCCGCTGCTGCCCCGGCCAGCCAGGCCAGGCGGGTGTTGTTCGACGACGTGGACGTGCCGGACTTCCTCAAGAACGGCTCGTGACTGGCCGCACCGAGCAGCTCGCCGCCAACCTGGCCCGGGTCCGGGCCCGGATCGCCGCCGGGGCTGCGGCCGCTGGCCGGGACCCGGACCAGGTGACGCTGGTCGCCGTGACCAAGACCTATCCGGCCTCCGACGTGGTGCGGCTGGCCCGGCTCGGGGTCACCGACATCGGGGAGAACCGGGACCAGGAGGCGGCCGGCAAGGCGGCCGAGGTGGACCGGCTCGGGGTCGCCGTGCGCTGGCACTTCGTCGGCCGGCTGCAGCGCAACAAGGCCCGCTCGGTGGTGCGGTACGCGGAGCTGGTCCACTCGGTCGACAGCGCCCGGCTCGCGGCGGCACTCGCAGCCGCCGCGGCCGCCGATCGGGACCGGCCGCTGGCGGTGCTGGTGCAGGTGAGCGTGGACGCCGACCCGGCCCGCGGCGGGGTGGTGCCCGACCAGCTGGCGCCGGTCGCCGACGCGGTCGCGGCGGAGCCGGCGCTCCGGCTGGCCGGAGTGATGACGGTGGCGCCGCCGGCGTGGGAACCGGCCGCCGCGTTCGGCCGGCTCGCCGAGCTGGCCGAACGGGTCCGAGCCGACCACCCGTCGGCCACCGCCATCTCGGCCGGGATGAGCGGCGACCTGGAGGCGGCCCTGGCCTGCGGCGCGACACACGTGCGGATCGGCAGCGACCTGCTCGGGAAGCGTGCACCGCTGGGGTAACCTGAGCTGGCGACCAAACTACACGGGTGTCATTCATTCCCGGTGGCGGGGGACGGTCGCTCCGGACGGAGGGGTCAGCCATGAGCGCATTGCGAAAGGCGGGGGTGTGGCTCGGTCTTGTCGAGGATGACGGCGACGGGGCATACGACGAGCGGGAGCGGGAGCCGGCTCCGGCGCCGAGTGAGCGGCACCGGCCGCGGACCCGGTCGCGGGAGCGCGGCCAGCGGTACGACGACTACCCGGACGAGGAGGACCCGCCGACCGGCGGTGCGGACGAGCCCCCCCGGGCCTCGGTGCGGGAGCGGGAGACGGTGCGGGAGCGGGAGACTCAGCGGGTGCCGCGAGTGCCCGAGCGGGACCCCGACCGGGGGGAGCGGCGGGCGACTGTGCGCTCGATCACTCGGGACCCGACCGTGAGCTACCTCACCCGAGACAATCTGGCGCTGGCGCCGGAGCTGCACCCGGCACCGCCCGCCACCGCCCAGGACGATCGGCGTTACCAGATCACCACGCTGCACCCCACCACCTACCGGGAGGCGCGCACGATCGGGGAGCATTTCCGGGACGGGACGCCGGTGATCATGAACCTGACCGAGATGGAGGAGGCCGACGCCCGCCGGCTGGTGGACTTCGGTGCCGGGCTGGCGTTCGGGCTACGCGGTACCATGGAGCGGGTGACCAACCGGGTGTTTCTCCTCTCACCGGCGAACGTCCACGTCACCGCGGAGGACAAGGCCAAGATCGCTGAGGGCGAGTTCCTCCACCACCGATAACCCGATCGGAGGAAACTCGCGTCAGATGTTGATCCCGTTGCAGGTCGCCTTCCTCCTGATCTACCTCTTTGTCCTGACGCTGTTCGCGCGGTTTGTGATGAGTTGGGTGCTGGCGTACGGACGCCGCTGGCAACCCGGTCGCGGCGCCGCGGCGATGCTGGAGTCCGTCTGGACCGTCACTGATCCACCCCTCAAGGCGTTGAGGCGAGTGATCCCACCGTTGCGGATTGGTAGCGTGAGCATCGACCTCGCCGCCCTGGTGCTGCTGGTTATGCTGTTCGTGTTGTTCGCCGTGGTGAGGAACCTGATCTACAGCCTGGCCTGACGATCAGCGGTCTGCGCCGACGCACTTGACCGGAGGAGTTTCGATGCCGCTAACCCCGGCTGACGTTCACAACGTCGCCTTCAAGAAGCCCCCGATCGGTAAGCGGGGGTACGACGAGGAGGAGGTCGACGCCTTCCTGGACGAGGTGGAGCGGGAGCTCGCGCGTCTCATCGAGGAGAACAGCGAGCTGCGCGCCAACCTGGAGCGGGGTGGCGGTGGCCGCAGCGCACCCTCCGGCGGCGGGGCGGACCCGCGGGTGCTGCAGGAGAACGCCGACCTCAAGTCCCAGCTCGACCGCGTCCAACGGGACAAGTCCGCGGCCGAGCAGGCGGCCCGAGGGATGCAGACCGAGCTGGAGCAGTTCCGGGCCGCCGGCGCCGAGGCGACCGGTGCGGACGGCGAGCAGCAGGCGTTGCGGGTGCTGATGATGGCTCAGCGCACCGCCGACGATCACGTCAACGACGCCCGCCGGGAGGCCGACAAGCTGCTCTCCGAGGCCCGCAGCAAGGCCGAGGAGCTGACCCGGGACGCCCGGGGCAAGGCGGAGGCGCTGGAGCGGGACGCCCGGCAGCGGCACCAGGAGGCGATGGGCGGCCTGGACGCCAAGCGGTCGGCGCTGCAGAAGCACATCGAGGAGCTGAAGCAGTTCGAGCGGGAGTACCGGACCCGGCTCAAGGCCTACCTGGAGAGCCAGCTGCGCGACCTGGAGGGTCGCGGGCAGGGACTGGAGGTCGAGATGGACCGGGCCGAGGGCGACCGCTCCGGTGGTGGTGGCGGCGGTGGCGCGCTCGCGGGCGCCGGCGCTTACGGCTCCGAGGGGCACTGACCGGGCCGGCGGGCCGGCCCCGCCCGCACCATCCGCCCCTTCCGCGCACCGTCTCGCTGCCACCCCCAGGCACTGGGAGTGATTGATCTGTGATCGCCTTAAGTCTCCTGCTCATCGTCGGGGCCGCCAGCCTGTTGGGGCTCGGGCTGTGGCAGTCGTCGAGCGGGCTGCTCAGTGGCTCGATCGCCGCCAGCCTGCTGGCCGCGGTCGTGCTGGTGGTCGGCGCCCGGCGGGCGGCCGCGGCCCGCTCGGCGGCCGCCGGGTCGGCCGAGGAGGAGCCGGTCGAGGAGGAGCCAGGACACCTCGAGCCACCAGCCGAGGCGGTGACGATGACCATTCCGGTCCAGGGCTCGCAGGGCCGGGAACCCGCCAGCCATGGACCCACCAGCCATGAACCCGACCAGCTGGACGACGACCTGGACCCGCCGGACGAGCCGGCCCCGCAGCAGGTCTCGGCGGCGGACGCGGCCCGGGTCGGCCGGATGCTGACCGAGGTGCTGGTGGTCGATGGCCGCCCCCGTTACCACCTGCCGGGGTGCGTGCACCTGTTGGGCCGGGAGAGCGAGCCGCTGCCGGTGGGCGAGGCGGTCGAGCTCGGCTTCACCCCGTGCAGCCTGTGCGAGCCGGACAGCGCGCTGCTGGCCGACGCCCGGCGGGTCTAGCCACCTGGTTCGGTTCCGGCCGGTGCCGGGCGGGCAGAATAGCGAAATGTCGGGCGAGATCACGGTGGCGGTGCGGGTCAAGCCCGGCGCCTCGCGTACCAGGGTGGGCGGCTGCCACCCGGGACCGCGCGGTCCCGCCCTGGTGATCGCGGTGACGGCGCCGCCGGTCGGCGGGCGGGCCACCGAGGCCGCCCGGCGCGCCCTCGCCGACGCGCTGGCGGTACGGCCGGCGGCGGTCACCCTGCACCGCGGCTCCACCAGCCGGGACAAGCTGTTCATCGTGCCGTCCGAGGCCGCCGACCGGGTCCGGGCGCTCCGCGACCGCCCGCCACCGTGACCGTCCAGCTGACCATCGCGCTGCTGATCGGCGCGCTGGTGCTGCTGGTCGCCGTCGCCGCGATGCGGCTGTCGTACCGGCTCGGTCTGCCGGTCCTGCTGGTGTACCTGGCGATCGGGGTGGCGCTCGGGGAGTCCGGCGTGGGGATCGAGTTCGAGGATGCCGAGCTGACCCGCAACCTCGGCCTGTGTGCGCTGCTGGTGATCATCGCCGAGGGCGGGCTGACCACCCGGTGGCGGACGCTGCGCCCGGTGCTCGGTCCGGTGCTGGCGCTGTCCACGGTCGGGATCGGGGTCAGCATCGTGGTGATGGGCCTGGTCCTGCATTGGCTGCTCGGGCTGGACCTGCGGCTCGGGATGCTGTATGGGGCGGTGCTGTCGTCCACCGACGCGGCGGCGGTGTTCGCCACCCTCCGGCGGCTGCGGCTGCGGCCGCGGGTGGCGGCGGTCCTGGAGGCCGAGTCCGGCAGCAACGACCCGGTGGCGGTGATCGCGGTGGTGCTGCTGTCCTCCGCCACCGGCGGCGGGCTCTGGTGGCAGGACGGTCTGCTGATCGGGTACCAGCTGGTGGTGGGCGGGCTGGTGGGTGCGGTCGCCGGGTTCGTCGGCGGGGCGGTGCTGCGACGGGCCGCGCTGCCGGCCGCCGGGCTCTACCCGCTCGCGGTGGTCGGGTTCACGGTGCTGGCGTTCGCGGTCGGGACGATGGTGCAGGCCTCCGGGTTCCTCGCGGTCTACGTGGCCGGGGTGATCCTGGGCAACGCCCGGTTGCCGCACCGGCAGGCGATTCTCGGGTTCTCGGACGGGCTGGCGTGGCTGGCGCAGATCGGTCTGTTCGTGCTGCTCGGCCTGCTGGTGTCACCGGCGGACCTGTCCGGGGAGCTGGGTGGTGCGATCGTGGTCGGGGTGGTCCTGCTGCTGCTGGCCCGGCCGGTGTCGGTGGCGCTGAGCGTGAGCTGGTTCCGGGTGGGCCCGCGGGAACAGGCGTTCCTGAGCTGGGCCGGGCTGCGCGGGGCGGTGCCGATCGTGCTGGCCACGATCCCGCTCTCCGAGCAGGTGGGGGGCGCGCCGGCGCTGTTCGACGTGGTCTTCGTCCTGGTGGTGGTGTTCACCCTGGTCCAGGGCACCACGCTGCCGGCGGCGGCGCGCCGGCTGGGGGTGAGCGCGCCGTCCGAGGCCACCGAGCTGTCGGTGGAGACCGCGCCGCTGGAACGGATGCGGGCCGACCTGCTGCAGCTCGAGGTGCCGGCCGGCTCCCGGCTGGCCGGGGTGCACCTCGACGAGCTGCGGCTGCCGGTCGGTGCCGCGGTGACGCTGGTGCTGCGGGACGGCGCCGGGTTCGTGCCCAGCCCGCAGACCCGGCTCAAGGTAGGCGACAGCCTGCTGGTGGTGACCACCGCCGAGGCCCGGGAGGCGACGGAGCGGCGGCTGCGGGCGGTCAGCCGGCGGGGCCGGCTGGCTCGCTGGTTCGGGGAGTACGGGAACGGGCGCGACGGCTGACCGGGCCCGGGTCGTTGGTGCGGTGGGTAGCGTCGCACGTACCCGGTGTTGGAGAATCTGTACGGTTTGTCACGTTTCTGGGCCCAGATGATCGTGAAATCGGTGTGGCGCAGTTGTCGGAACCGGGTACGTTCCGTATCCTTGCCACCCTATTGGAGTGCGCGGCGCCCGCCGCGCGCCCATTTCGTATCTGGGGGACGCGATGGCTGAGCGGACGAGAACCAAGCGCCAGGCTGCCCCGGCAGCTGAGACCACGCCCACCAGCAAGGCCGGGGCGTCGAAGGCTGCCGCAAGCAAGCCGACCAGAAGCACAGCCGCCGGGAAGTCTGCCCCGTCGAAGTCCACCGGGTCGGCTCGGACCAGCGCCGCCAAGACGGCGGCGAAGAAGCCGGCGGCCAAGCCGCGGCCCACCCGCTCCGCCGCCGAGACGGAGCGGATCCGGGCGGCGCTGGCCGCCCGCCGGGACGAGCTGCGGGAGGAGTACGAGCTGCACCTGGCCGAGATCGCCGAGCTGCAGCGGGATCGGCTGACCGACTCGGCCGGCGACGACCAGGCCGACACCGGGAGCAAGACGTTCGAGCGGGAGCAGGAGATCTCGCTGGCCAACAGCATCCTGGAGCGCACCACGCAGGTCGAGCGGGCGCTGGAGCGGCTGGACGAGGGCAGCTACGGCTGGTGCGAGCGGTGCGGCAACGCGATCCCGGTCGAGCGGCTGGCCGCGTTCCCGTCGGCGACGCTGTGCGTCACGTGCAAGCAGCTGGAGGAGCGGCGCTGAGCGGAGGCAGTGGACCTGAGCGCTGGAGCGAAGCGATGGACCTGAGCGCTGGAGCGAAGTGATGGACCTGAGCGCTGGAGCGAAGTGATGGACCTGAGCGCTGGAGCGAAGCGATGGACCTGAGCGTGCCGGAGGCGGGCGATCCGGCGCAGGCGGCACCGGCGGCGGTCCCGGCCGGCGCCGGCCGGCGGGCGCGGCTGCTGCTGGTCGGGATCGCGGCCGCCTCCGTGTTGCTGGACCAGGTCACCAAGCAGCTGACCGTCGCCCAGCTGGTCGACGCCGAGCCGGTACGCCTGCTCGGCGGCGCCCTGTACCTGGTGCACACCACCAACAGTGGCGCCGCGTTCAGCCTCGGCAGCTCGTACACCTGGGTGTTCCCGCTGGTCGCGTTCGCGGTGATCGGCTGGATCGGCTGGATGGCGCTGCGGCTGCGGTCGACGCTCTGGGCGGTGGCACTGGGGCTGGTGCTCGGTGGCGCCACCGGAAACCTGGTGGACCGGCTGGCCCGGGAGCCGGGCCCGTTCCGGGGTGCGGTGGTGGACATGATCAGCGTGTTCGCGCCGGACGGCAGCGTCTTCCCGGTGTTCAACCTGGCGGACTCGTCGCTGGTGATGGGCGTGCTGCTGGCGGTCTGGCTGGAGCTGACCGGCCGGCGGCGGGACGGCACCCGGGCGACGTCCCGACCGACCCAGGCCGAGCGGGGCGGCTAGTGCCGGCCACCCGGGCGCTGCCGGTGCCGGAGGGGCTGGACGGGACCCGGCTGGACGTCGCCGTCTCCCGGCTGTTCGGGCTGTCCCGGGCTGCGGCGGCCGACCTGGTGGAGGGGGGTGGGGCGCGGCTGGACGGGGCCGCGAGGTCGAAGTCACAGCGGGTGACCGGCGGCGCGTGGCTGGAGGTCACGCTGCCCGACCCGCCGGCGACCCGGCCGGCCGAGCCGGTGCCCGGGCTGCGCGTGATCCACAGTGACGATCACATCGTGGTGGTCGACAAGCCGGTCGGGGTGGCGGCCCACCCGAGTCCGGGCTGGACCGGGCCGACCGTGGTGGGCGGGCTGGCCGCCGCCGGCCACACCATCGCCAGCAGCGGCGCGGACGAGCGCCAGGGGGTGGTGCACCGGCTGGACGTGGGCACCACCGGGGTGATGGTGGTGGCCAAGAGCGAGCCGGCGTACTCGGCACTGAAGCGGGCGTTCAAGGCGCGCGAGGTCGAGAAGCGCTACCACGCGGTGGCGCAGGGCCGGCTGGACCCGCTGCGCGGCACGATCGACGCGCCGATCGACCGGCACCCGCGCCACGACGGCCGGTGGGCGGTGGTCTCCGGAGGCCGGCCCAGCGTCACCCACTACCACACATTGGAGGCGTTCCCGGCCGCGAGCCTGGTCGAGCTGCTGCTGGAGACCGGCCGGACCCACCAGATCCGGGTGCACCTGGCCGCGGTCCGGCACCCGTGTGTGGGCGACCTGACCTACGGGGCGGATCCGACGCTGGCCGCCCGGCTCGGGCTAACCCGGCAGTGGCTGCACGCTCGCGAGCTCGGGTTCGTACACCCCGAGACCGGTGACCGGGTGTCGTTCGTCAGTGACTATCCGACCGATCTGGCCCGCGCCCTGGACCTGCTGCGGGCGGGGCGGTAGGGCGGGACGATAACGATGCGTTGTGGGCGGCGTGGCGGCCAGTTGCGCCAGCGCCGGTTTGACCGCACCGCCGCGCGGTAATTCGCTGCCAACGGGTGCGACCGGGCCGGGACCGGCTAGCCTGTCAGGGCATGGTTACTAACGGCGCTGGAGGGTGAGCGTGGAGCGCACCGAGTCCGGCTGGGACCAGCCCGCCGAGCCCGCACCGCGCTGGCGGTCGCTGCTCGACCGGGCGCTGCTGGGGCGCAGTGACGAGCAGCAGCAGGTCGGCCGGGCTCCGATCGGGGTCCAGCGCCGCGCCGCGACCGTGGACGGCCGGGCGCCGGCCCAGCCGGCGTACCAGACCCAGCCGGCGCACCCGGGGCAGGTCGAGTGGCGGCAGGCGGCCCGCCCCGACGACCCGACCGGTCAGGCGATCGGGGTGCTGCGCCGGGAGCTGGGCGGGCCACGGGTGCTGGCCTTCGCCAACCCGAAGGGCGGCGTGCACAAGACCACCGCGACCGCGCTGGCAGCGGCCACCATCGGCAGCGTCCGTGGCCGGGGGGTGCTGGCCTGGGACGACAACGAGCTGCGGGGCACGCTCGGGCTGCGGGCCGGCAGCGCCCGGCACGCCCGGACCATCCGGCACCTGGTCGCCGACCTGGCCGAGGTGGAGGCCACCAGTGGCCTGGCGCTGGCCGACCGGGTCGACGACTACCTGCGGCACGCCTCGGACGGCACCTACGACGTGCTCGCCGGGGAGGAGAACCCGCGGTTCGCGCAGCGGCTCGACCAGCCCACGGTCCGCCGGGTGCTGGAGCTGCTGCGCCGCACCCACGACGTGGTCTGCGTGGACACCGGCAACAACGTGGAGAGCCCGAACTGGCAGACCGTCCTGCAGGCCGCCGACCAGCTGGTGGTCACCACGGTGCCGCGGGAGGACGCCGCGTTCACCGCCGACTGGATGCTCGACCTGCTGCACGAGCTGGGGCTGGGCCAGCTGGCGGCCGGAGCGGTGACGCTGCTGTCGTGCGCCACCCCGGGCCAGCAGCCGCTGCTGGCCGACCTGCGGGGCCACTTCGCCAGCCGTACCCGGGCGGTCACGGTGGTGCCCTACGACCCGGTGCTGGAGAGCGGTTCGTCGATCGAGCCGGCGATGCTGCAGCCGGCCACCCGGCAGGCCTGGCTGCACGCCTGCGCGGTGGTGCTGGATCCACTGACCCGCTGAGCGTGGCGGCGGGTCGGCTGTCGGTCTGGCCACTAGGATTCGAAGGCGTGGCCGCCCCGTCCTCGTCGCCCCCTGGAGGGGTCGCAAACCGCGTCGCAGACAGCTTCGTCCACCTGCACGTGCACACCGAGTATTCGATGCTGGACGGGGCGGCCCGGCTCGGACCGCTGTTCGCCGAGGTCAGCCGGCTGGGCATGCCGGCGGTCGCGATGACCGACCACGGGAACACGTTCGGCGCCTACGACTTCTTCCAGCACGCCACCGCCGCCGGGGTCAAGCCGGTGATCGGGATCGAGGCGTATGTCGCGCCGGAGTCGCGCTACCACAAGCGCCCGGTCAGCTGGGGAGAGCCGCACCAGAAGGGCGACGACATCTCCGGCGGCGGCGCGTACACCCACATCACCCTGTTGGCCGCCGACGCCGCGGGGTTGCGCAACCTGTTCCGGCTCTCGTCCCGGTCCTCGATCGAGGGCTTCTACCAGCGGCCGCGGATGGACTGGGAGCTGCTGGCGGAGTACGCGTCCGGGGTGATCGCCACCACTGGCTGCCCGTCCGGGGAGGTGCAGACCCGGCTGCGGCTCGGGCAGTACGAGCAGGCGGTGCGGTCCGCCGGGCAGCTGCGGGACATCTTCGGGCCGGACCGGTGCTACCTGGAGCTGATGGACCACGGCGCCGGCATCGAGCGGCGGGTCCGGGACGACCTGCTGCGGCTGGCCAAGGAGCTGAACCTGCCGCCGCTGGCCACCAACGACTCGCACTACGTGGTGCAGAGTGAGGCGAAGGCGCACGAGGCGCTGCTGTGCGTGCAGACCGGCAAGACCCTGGCCGACCCGACCCGGCTGGCCTTCGACGGGGACGGCTACTTCATCCAGCCGGCCGCCGCGATGCGGTCGCTGTGGGACACCCAGGTGCCCGGCGCGTGCGACAACACGCTGCTGGTCGCCGAGCAGGTCGGCGACTACTCCGAGGTGTTCGCCGCCCGGGACCTGATGCCCCGGTTCGAGGTGCCGGCCGGCGAGACCGAGGACTCCTGGCTGCGGGCCGAGGTGCGGCGTGGGCTGGCCGGGCGGTTCCCCGGCGGCGTGCCGGACAGCCACGCCCGGCAGGCGGAGTACGAGCTGGACGTGTTGTCCCAGATGGGCTACCCGGGTTACTTCCTGGTGGTGGCCGACCTGTGCCGGCACGCCCGGTCGGAGGGGATCCGGGTCGGGCCCGGGCGCGGCTCGGCGGCCGGGTCGATGGTCTCCTACGCCCTGCGGATCACCGACCTGGACCCGATCGCGCACGGGCTGAGCTTCGAGCGGTTCCTCAACCCGGACCGGATCACGATGCCCGACATCGACCTGGACTTCGACGAGCGCCGGCGCGGCGACATGATCCGCTACGCCACCGAGAGGTACGGCGCCGAGCGGGTCGCCCAGATCATCACGTACGGCACGATCAAGGCGAAGGCCGCGATCAAGGACGCCGCCCGGGTGCTCGGGTACCCGTACTCGCTCGGCGACCGGATGACCAAGGCGATGCCGCCGGCGGTGATGGGCAAGGAGATCCCGCTGTCCGGGATCTTCGACCCGAGCCATTCCCGCCACTCGGAGGCGGCGGAGTTCCGGGCGCTGTGCGACGCGGAGCCGGACGCGGCCAGCGTGGTGGAGACCGCCCGCGGCCTGGAGGGGCTGATCCGGCAGGCCGGGGTGCACGCCGCCGGGGTGATCCTGTCCCGGGAGCCGCTGCTGGACGTGCTGCCGATCTGGCGCCGGGACAACGACGGCGCGGTGATCACCGGCTGGGACATGGGCGCCTGTGAGTCGATCGGGCTGCTCAAGATGGACTTCCTGGGCCTGCGGAACCTGACCGTGCTGGACGACTGCCTGGAGTCGGTGGCCGAGAACCGGAAGGTGACGCTGGCGCTGGAGGAGCTGGCGCTGGACGATCGGGCCGCCTACGAGCTGCTGGCCCGTGGGGACACGCTCGGGGTGTTCCAGCTCGACGGCGGCCCGATGCGGGCGCTGCTGCGCGCGATGGCGCCGGACAGCTTCGAGGACATCTCGGCGGTGAACGCGCTGTACCGGCCTGGGCCGATGGCCGCGAACGCGCACAACGACTACGCCGACCGCAAGAACGGCCGCAAGCCGGTGGTGCCGCTGCACCCCGAGCTGGCCGAGCCACTGGCCGAGATCCTGGGCGACACGTACGGGCTGATCGTCTATCAGGAGCAGGTGATGGCGATCGCCCAGCAGCTGGCCGGCTACACCGCCGGCCAGGCGGACCTGCTGCGCCGGGCGATGGGCAAGAAGAAAAAGGAGATCCTGGATAAGGAGTTCGAGCCGTTCGCCACCGGGATGCGGCAGCGGAGCTACTCGGACGGTGCGATCAAGACGCTCTGGGACATCCTGGTCCCGTTCTCCGACTACGCGTTCAACAAGGCGCACACCGTCGCGTACGGGCTGGTGTCCTACTGGACCGCGTACCTGAAGGCGAACTACCCGGCCGAGTATCTGGCGGCGTTGCTGACCAGCGTGGCCGACGACAAGGACAAGTCGGCGGTCTACCTGGCCGAGTGCCGGCGGATGGGGATCAAGGTGCTGCCGCCGGACGTGAACGCCTCCGGTGCCCGGTTCACGGCGGTCGGGGAGGACATCCGGTTCGGGCTGGCCGCGGTCCGCAACGTTGGCACCGGCGTGGTCGAGTCGATCGTGCGGGCCCGCCGGGAGCAGGGGGAGTTCACCGACTTCTACGACTTCCTGCGCAAGGTCGAGGCGGTGGTCTGCAACAAGCGCACCGTCGAGTCGCTGATCAAGGCCGGCGCGTTCGACTCGCTGGGCCACCCCCGCAAAGGGTTGCTGGCGGTGCACGCGGACGCGATCGACTCCTATCTGGACGTCAAGCGGAACGAGGCGGTCGGCCAGTTCGACCTGTTCGGCGCGGCGTTCGAAGAGCTGGGCGGCGGCCCGATCGCGGCTGCGCCGGTGCCGGACGGGGAGTGGGACAAGGCCGACCTGCTCGCCTTCGAGCGGGAGATGCTCGGGCTCTACGTCTCCGACCATCCACTGCGGGGAGTGGAGCATGTGCTAGCCGCGGCGGCCGACCACGCGATCCCGGCGCTGCTGGAGGAGGGTGCGGTCTCTGACGGGGCGATGGTGAACCTGGCCGGCATCCTGTCCGGGGTGCAGCGGCGGATCACCAAGCAGGGCAAGGCGTGGGCGCAGGCGACCCTGGAGGACCTGGCCGGCGGGGTGGAGGTGCTGTTCTTCCCGAACACGTACGAGCTGGTCGGGCAGTGGATCGCCGAGGACGCGATCGTGGTGGTGCGGGGCCGGGTGGACCGGCGCGACGAGCAGCCCCGGCTGATCGCGATGGACCTGTCGGTGCCGGACATCTCGGTGGCCGACCAGACCCGGCCGGTGGTGGTGGCGCTGCCCGCCAACCGCTGCACCCCCCCGCTGGTGGACCGGTTGAAGGAGGTGCTGGCCAGCCATCCGGGCCAGGTCGAGGTGCACCTGAAGCTGGTGAACGGTTCCCGGGCGACGCTGCTGCGGCTCGGCCGGCTGCGGGTGGAGCCGACCACCGCGCTGATGGCTGACCTGAAGGCGCTGCTCGGCGCGACCGCGGTCACGGCGTAGCGGGCCGCCGGCTGCTGGCGTGGATGGAGCAGAGTCGTAGCGTCCGGCGACCCACCCCCGCCCTCTGAGAGGATCGTCCGGTGAGTCATCCAGTGGACCCGTCCCTGCCGGGGCTGGCGGCGCGGCCGGCCGGGGGGTTGCTGCTGGTGGCCACGGTCGTCGCTGCGCTCGGCGTCCCGTTCGGCCTGCTCTGGGCGGCGGTGGCCCCGGACGTGCCATTGGTGATGACCGCCCGCGGCCCGGCGTTCGCCGTACCCCAGCCCGAGCAGCTGATCGCGGCGGACGGCTGGTTCGCGATCCTGGCGGTGCCGTTCGGGATCCTGGTCGCGGTCGGGGTCTGGCTGGCCGGCCACCGCCGGCGGCGGGGCGTGGCGGCGCTGGCCGCGCTCACGGTCGGGGCGGTCGGGGCCGGGCTGGTGGGGTGGGGTCTGGGCCGGCGGGTGGGGCTGGCCGGTTACCGGGACACGCTCGCGGCCGCCGAGGTGGGTGCCGACCTGGCCCGGCCGCCCGACCTGGTGGTGGCCGAGGCCGGCTGGTGGCCACCTCACCTGCTCGGCGTGGTGCTCGTACCGGCGCTCGTGGCGGCCTCCACCTACACCCTGCTCGCGGCCTGGTCCCGGTTCGCCGACCTGCAGCCGCTGGACAAGGCTCGGCCGCTCGATCGCGGGCCACGCTCCGCTGCGCCTACTGGCGGCCGTCTAGACTTGACCGGTGCTGAACCGGATCGACCTGCGGGGGCGTGACCTCGACCCGGCCGGCTTGCGGGACCTGCTGCCGCGGGCGGCGCTGGATGTCACGGCCGCGGTCCAGCAGGTCCGCCTGATCGTCGACGCGGTCCGGGAGCGGGGAGCCGACGCGGTCCGGGAGGCCACCCGGCGGCTCGACGGCGTCGAGGTGGCCGAGCCGCGGGTGGGTGCCGGGCCGCTGGCCGAGGCGCTGGCCGGACTCGATCCGCAGGTCCGGGCCGCCATGACCGAGGCGGTCGAGCGGGTCCGGCGGGCGCACGCCGCCCAACTGCCGGCCGAGGTCACCACCGAGCTGGCGCCCGGGGCACGGGTCACCCAGACCTGGCGGCCGGTCGAGCGGGTCGGCCTCTACGTCCCGGGTGGCGGCAACACGCTCCCCTCCAGCGTGATCATGAACGTGGTGCCGGCCACCGTCGCCGGGGTGGGCTCGATCGCGCTCGCCAGCCCGCCGCAGCGGCTGACCGGGCTGCCCGACCCGACCATCCTGGCGGCCTGCGCGCTGCTCGGCGTGGACGAGGTGTACGCGGTCGGCGGCGCTCAGGCGGTCGCGATGTTCGCGTACGGGGTGCCCGGTGGTTGCTCTCCTGTGGACCTCGTCACCGGCCCCGGCAGCGTCTACACCAACGCCGCCAAGCGGCTGGTGCGCGGGGTGGTCGGCGTGGACGCCGAGGCCGGGCCGAGCGAGGTGGCGATCCTGGCCGACGACACGGCCGAGCCGGCCCACCTCGCCGCCGACCTGATCAGCCAGGCCGAGCACGGCGAGCTGTCGGCCAGCGTGCTGGTCACGCCGTCTTTGCCGCTGCTGGACGCGGTGGACGCCGAGCTGGTGGAACGGGTCGCCACCACCAAGCACCAGCACCGGGTGACCGCGGCGCTGACCGGCCAGCAGTCCGGTTCGGTGCTGGTCGACGACCTGCCGGCCGGGCTGCGGGTGGTGGACGGCTACGCCGCCGAGCACCTGGAGATCCAGACCCGGGACGCCCGGGCGCTGGCCCGCCGGGTCCGGCACGCCGGGGCGGTCTTCGTCGGTCCACACTCGCCGGTCTCGCTCGGTGACTACTGTGCCGGCTCCAACCACGTGCTGCCGACCGGCGGCTGTGCCCGGCACGGCGGCGGGCTGTCGGTGCAGACCTTCCTGCGGGGGGTGCAGGTGGTGGAGTACGACCGGCCGGCGCTGGCGGAGGTGGCCGGACACGTGGTCGGGTTCGCCGAGGCCGAGGACCTGCCGGCGCACGGCGCCGCGGTCACCGCGAGGTTCGCGCAATGAGCGGGGGGGCAGCGTGAGCGACATCCGGGACCTGCTGCGCGACGAGCTGCGCGGGCGCCGCCCGTACGGGGCACCGCAGCTGGACGTGCCGGTGCGGCTGAACACCAACGAGAATCCGTACCCGCCGCCGGAGCCGGTGGTGGCGGCGATCGGCAAGGCGGTGGCCTCCGAGCTGATCGGGCTGAACCGCTATCCGGACCGGGACGCGGTGGCGCTGCGCACCGACCTGGCCGGCTATCTCGGGCACGGGCTCACGGTCGACCAGGTGTGGGCGGCGAACGGCTCCAACGAGGTGCAGCAGCAGCTGCTGCAGGCGTTCGGCGGGCCCGGCCGGACCGCGCTCGGGTTCACCCCCGCCTACTCGGTGCACCCGCTGCTGGCCGCCGGCACCGGCACCGGCTGGCGGGACGGCCACCGGGGTGCCGGCCCGGGCTTCGAGCTGACCGTCTCCGAGGCGGTCGAGCAGGTGCGCGCGTACCGGCCGGACCTGGTGTTCCTGTGCTCGCCGAACAACCCCACCGGCACCGCGCTGGATCCGGAGGTGGTGGCGGCGGTGCTGGCCACCGCGCCCGGGATCGTGGTGGTCGACGAGGCGTACGCGGAGTTCGCCCGGCCCGGCACCGCCAGCGCGCTGGCGCTGCTGGGCGACCACCCGCGGCTGGTGGTGACCCGCACCATGAGCAAGGCGTTCGGGTTCGCCGGCGGCCGGCTCGGCTACCTCGCGGCCGACCCGGAGGTGGTGGCGGCGGTGCAGCTGGTCCGGCTGCCCTACCACCTCTCGGCGCTCACCCAGGCCGCCGCCCGGGCCGCACTGGCGCATGTGGACGCGTTGCTGGCGGCGGTGGCGGCGGTCACGCAGCAGCGGGACCGGCTGGTGACCGCGCTGCGCGAGCGGGGCCTGCCGGCGGCCGACAGCGACGCCAACTTCGTCCTGTTCGGAGGGATCGAGAACCACGCCGCGGTGTGGCGGGCGCTGGTCGACCGGGGGGTGCTGGTGCGGGACGTGGGCCTGCCCGGCTGGCTGCGGGTCACCGCCGGCACCCCGGCCGAGACCGACGCCTTCCTGGCCGCGCTGGACCAGGTGCTGGAGGACCGACCGTGAACAGCCGCACCGCCCGGATCGAGCGGACCACTTCGGAGACCAAGGTGGCCGTGGAGCTGTCGCTGGACGGCACCGGCCAGGCCGAAGTCGCCACCGGAGTCGGGTTCTTCGATCACATGCTCTCGCAGCTTGCCCGGCACGGCGGCCTGGACCTGTCGGTGCAGACCATCGGCGACCTGGAGATCGACGCGCATCACACGATAGAGGACACGACGCTGGCGCTGGGGGCGGCGCTGGCGCAGGCGCTGGGGGACAAAGCGGGGATCGCGCGGTACGGGGACGCGACGGTCCCGATGGACGAGGTGCTGGTGCGGGCCGCGGTGGACCTGTCCGGGCGGCCGTACGTGGTGCACGACGAGCCGGCGCTGCCCCCGTACGTGGTCGGTGTCGGGGCGACCTACCCGACCAGCCTGACCCGGCACGTGTGGGAGTCGCTCGGGCAGGCGGCCCGGCTGACGCTGCACGTGTCGGTGCTGCGGGCTGGCCGGGACGGTGCGGCCCCCGACCCGCACCACGTGGTGGAGGGCCAGTTCAAGGCCGTCGCCCGGGCGCTGCGGGTGGCGGTCGCGCTCGACCCGCGCGGCGGCGGTGCGGTGCCCAGTACCAAGGGCGTCCTGTGAGCACGGTGCTGCCGGTGCTGCTGCTCGGGCTGGCCGGGCTGCTGCTCGGCGGGGCCTGGTCGTTCCACAAGCAGGGAGCCGGCCGGGGCGCGGTGGTGGTAATGGTGGTGCTGGCCGGGCTTGCCCTGGCCGGCGGCGTCGCCTGGCTCTGGCCGGGTAACCGATGACGGCGCCCCGGGTGGCGGTGCTGGACTACGGTTCCGGCAACCTGCGGTCGGCCCAGCGGGCGCTGGCGCGGGCCGGTGCCGACGTGACGGTCACGGCCGAGCTGGCGGCGGCCGCGGCCGCCGACGGGCTGGTGGTGCCGGGCGTCGGGGCGTTCGCCGCCTGCCAGGCCGGGGTCGACGCGCTGGGCGCCGGCGAGGTCGTGGCGTCCCGGGTGGCGGCCGGCCGGCCGGTGCTGGGGATCTGTGTCGGGGCGCAGATCCTGTTCGACTACGGCGACGAGCACGGGGTGGTGACGAAGGGCCTCGGCCTGCTGCCCGGCGGCGTCACCCGGCTCGACGCGCAGCGGGTCCCGCACATGGGCTGGAACACGGTCACCGCCCCGCCGGAGTCGGTCCTGTTCGCCGGACTGCCGCCCGGCAGCCGGTTCTACTTCGTCCACTCGTACGCCGCCCGGCCCACGCCGGCGCTGGCGGCGACCGGTGCGGCGGTCACCGTGACCGAGCACGGCGGACCGTTCGTGGCGGCGGTCGAGCGCGGCGCGCTGTCGGCCACCCAGTTCCACCCGGAGAAGTCCGGTGCGTCCGGCGCTACCCTGTTGCGCGCCTGGCTGGGTACCCTGTGAGCCACGGGTCACGCCGACGGAAGCGGTGACGATGAGCAGGCAGAGCGCGCAGCGGCGCACCCAGCGGCAGCAGCAACAGCGGTCGGCGGAGGGGGCCCGGGCGGCCCGGGAGCAGCAGCGGCGGGAGGCGCGCCGGCAGGCCAGGTCGAAGCCGGGTGCCGGCCGCGGCCGCCGGACCGGCTGGGCGGGGATGCGCCGAAGCCGCGGGCAGCGGGTCGGGATCGCGGTGGTGGCGGCGCTCGGGATCGCGCTGATCTGGCTGCTGGTGGACTGGCCGCTGGCGATCGGGCTGACCGCGCTGCTGCTGGTCGCGCTGCCGGCGTTCGTGGTGCTGGCGATGGGACGCCGGTACTGATGAGCCTGACCCTGCTGCCGGCGGTCGACGTCTCCGGCGGGGCCGCGGTCCGGCTGGTGCAGGGCGCGGCCGGCACCGAGACCTCGTACGGGGACCCGCTGGAGGCGGCGCTGGCCTGGCAGCGGGCCGGTGCCGCGTGGGTCCACCTGGTGGACCTGGACGCGGCGTTCGGGCGCGGCTCGAACGCCGAGCTGCTGGCGGACGTGGTGCGGCGGCTGGACGTCTCGGTGGAGCTGTCCGGCGGGATCCGGGACGACGTGTCGCTGCGGTCGGCGCTGGCCACCGGGGCGGCCCGGGTGAACATCGGCACCGCCGCGCTGGAGGACCCGCCGTGGTGCGACTCGGTGGTCGGGGAGCACGGCGACCGGGTGGCGGTTGGGCTGGACGTGCGCGGCCGTACCCTGTCGGCCCGCGGTTGGACCCGGGACGGTGGCGACCTGTACGAGGTGCTGGACCGGCTGGACAAGGCCGGCTGCGCGCGGTATGTGGTAACCGACATCCGCCGGGACGGCACCATGACCGGGCCCAACCTCGACCTGCTGCGCGAGGTATGTGCGCACACCGCCGCCCCGGTGATCGCCTCCGGCGGTGTGTCCACGCTGGACGACTTGACTGCGCTCGCCGAGCTGGCGCCGCTGGGGGTGGAGGGAGTGATCGTCGGCAAGGCCCTCTACGCCGGCGCGTTCACGATCGAACAGGCCCTGGCGCAGCTACGGCCGGCATAGCAGGCGGATCGTTCCAGCCCGAGCAGGCGGTCAGGGAACCAGTAGGAAGGCGTCGACGTGGGACGGTCTTACCACGGTGAAATGCCGGCGATCTAGGGTCGCGACTCGATGAGCGTCGAATCGTTCAGCCAGAGCGACGACGCTGGCGTCGGTGCCACCCAACGGAAGGTCTTGATAGCGGCCAACCAGCTCTCGCACTCGGACCCAGTCTGCGTGGGCCAGACTCTCGACGATCAGCGCGTCGTCGACGATTGCTGTGTAGAGTGCTTGCTCGGTCACAGGACCGAGTTCGCGATTGATCAGATAGGCGGCCTCGGCGATGACCAGTGGCGAGGTGATCAACGGGCCGTCGGCGCTCTCCAAGAGCGCCGCACATGTCTTATGGTGTGGATCGTTACGGTCGGCCGCCGCGACGATGACACCGGTGTCGACGATGAGCAATGAACTCAGTCTCGGCCAAAGCCCTCGTCGAGCAGTTCGTCGATCCGGTGCGTGATTCCGGACGTAGAGGCGCCTGCGCCCACGAATGCAAGTCGTCGATGTCCTTGCTGGTCTGAGGGAAGCAGCCGTGCGGTCAGGTCCGCGACGACCTCTGCAACCGCCACGCCGCGTCGCTGCGCTTCAGCCGTCAGCCGCTGCAGGACGTCGTCGGGGAGGTCCAGCGTCACAGTCATGACGCAATTCTACGCGTCAAGCTGGGTCATGTGCGCGAGCGGGCTGGCTGGCGGGCGTGCCTTACCGGTTCGGCTACTGATCCGGGCCGCCACCCCCGGTGGTCGGACATACCTGTAGGGCATGGTGATACCTCAGGGTATGTCGGCGTGACCGACCCTGCCGCCCAGGGCGGGCACGACCTAGGCTGGAACCGTGACAGTGGCGGTGCGGGTGATCCCGTGTCTGGACGTGGACGCCGGGCGGGTGGTCAAGGGGGTCCGGTTCCGGGAGCTTCGGGACGCCGGAGACCCGGTGGAGCTGGCGGCATCGTATGACGCGGCCGGCGCCGACGAGCTGACCTTCCTGGACGTCACCGCTTCGGCCGACGACCGGGAGACCACCTACGAGGTGGTCCGGCGCACCGCCGAATCGGTGTTCATCCCATTGACGGTGGGCGGCGGCGTGCGGTCAGCGGCGGACGTGGACCAACTGCTGCGAGCCGGGGCGGACAAGGTCGGGGTGAACACCGCGGCGGTGGCCCGGCCGGCGGTGATCGCGGAGATCGCCGACCGGTTCGGTGCCCAGGTGCTGGTGCTGTCGCTGGACGTCCGGCGCTCGCCGCACACCGCCAGCGGGTTCGAGGTGACCACCCACGGCGGGCGGCGCGGCACCGGCATCGACGCGGTCGAGTGGGCGCGGCGCGGCGCCGAGCTGGGGGCGGGTGAGATCCTGCTCAACTCGATGGACGCCGACGGCACCAAGGCCGGCTTCGATCTGCCGCTGATCAGCGCGGTCCGGGGGGCGGTGGCGGTGCCGGTGGTCGCCTCCGGCGGGGCCGGCACGCCGGCTGACTTCCCGCCCGCGGTGGCGGCGGGCGCGGACGCGGTGCTGGCCGCCAGCGTCTTCCATTTCGGCGAGCTGACCGTCGGCGAGGTCAAGGAGGCGCTGCGCGCAGCCGGGCACCCGGTCCGGTAGCCGGTGCCCAGCCCCGGACTTTACCCACCCGGAGGGTCCGCCGGGTCTGCCCCCACTGTCCGCCTCGTTCGTCGACGACGACGACGAATACATCGACGTCGGAGTGGGTGGTGGCCATCCCCCGGGCATGCGAGCCGGTCAGCACCAGACCGCGTACCGCCGGGTCTGCCCTGGCCCGCGCCACCAACTCGTCGAGCAGGCTCATGGAACAGGACCCTCGCACACCGGCCGAACCGCTGTCCACGTGACAAACCAGGGTACTGACGCAATCCCGACACCGACGCCGACCGATCGTCGGCTGTGCGCCGCCGCCGTGGCGGCCTAACCTACCGGTACAGGGGGCAGGCAGACATCGATGTGGGGCGGGCGCGTGGCGACAGCACGGTTGCTGGGTGGGCGGTACCGGTTGCTGGAACGCCTCAGCGCGGGCGGCATGTCGGTGGTGTGGCGGGCGTACGACGAGACTCTCGGCCGGCCGGTCGCGGTCAAGCTGCTGCTGTCCGCCCGGCGCCCGGCTGACCACTCGTCGCGGGACCGGATCCGGGCCGAGGCGCAGGCCGTGGCGCGGCTGTCCCACCCGCACATCACCAGGGTGCACGACTACGGGGAGTCGCGGATCGGGTCCGGCGTACCCGTGCCGTACGTCGTCATGGAGCTGCTGTCCGGGTCGACGCTGGCCGACCGGCTGCGGGCCGGCCCGCTGCCGGTGCGGACCGCGCTGCAGGTCTGCGCCCAGGTGGCCAGTGCGCTCGCGGCGGCGCACGGCAGTGGCCTGGTGCACCGGGACGTCAAGCCGGCCAACGTGATGCTGACCCCGACCGGCGCGAAGGTGCTGGACTTCGGCCTGGCCGCGGCGGCGGGCGCGCCGGAGGAGGCGGCGTCCGGGGGGCAGGTGTGGGGAACCCCGGCCTACCTGGCGCCGGAGCGGCTGAGTGCCGGCGAGGTGGTGGCCGCCTCGGACGTGTACGCCCTGGGGCTGCTGCTGTACGCCACGCTGACCGGCGGGCGGCCGTGGCCGGCCGAGACGCTTCCGGAACTGCTCCACGCCCACCGGTACGAGCAGCCGGCGGCGCTGCCGCCGATCGAGGGGCTGCCGGGCGGCGTGCCGGAGCTGTACCGCCGGTGTCTGGCCAAGGACGCCGGCCAGCGGCCAGCGGCGCACGAGGCCGCCCGGGTGCTGGCCGGGGCGGTCGGCTGGCGGGTGTCCGGCGTGGTTGCCCTGCGGTCCGGGGGGGTGCCCGCCGGCTACGGCGGGCGGCGGCGGCCGCAGCGGACGGGTATCCGGTCGCGGGCTGGCCGGTGGCGGGCGGTGGCGCTGGCCGGTAGTGCGGCGACGGTCGTCGGCTCGGTGGTCGCCGGCGTACTGGTGGCCGACCAGCCACCGGTCCTGCTCAGCCCGGTTCCCGGGGCCGCGGGGGCGAGCGCGGCGGTGTGGACCACCGCCCCGGCCCCCGAGACCGGCCCGGCGAACGGGGACGCCCAGCCGGGTGACCCGCCGGCGCGGCCGGGTCCGGTGGACAGCTCGGGAACTGGACCCAGCGCCGGCCCGGGTCAGGACGGGGGCACGGGCGGCGGTGACCCGGCGCCGGGCACCGCCCCGGTCACCGGCTCCGCCGGGGGTGGCGCCGGAGCCGGCTCCGGCTCGGCGGGTGGGGACGCCCCGAGTCCCGCGCCATCGCCGACCAGCTCCCCGCCCGGTGACGAGTCGCCGAGCCCGCCGCCGCCCAGCCCGTCGCCGAGCCCGCCACCGGCCAGCGAGGTACCTCCCGCCGGCGACCCGCCGGACTCCGATGCCGAGTCGGGAACACCGCTGGCGAGCCTGTCGCCCGAGCCGGTGGATAGTCCGGGCTGAGCGCCGCCGGCCGCCCCCGGCACTGTGAACAGCGGGATGAACACGTGCGCCAGCGGGCCGATGCTCACCGCGTAGAGCACGGTGCCGATCCCGACCGTGCCGCCGAGCAGCCATCCGGCGCCGAGCACGGTCAGCTCGATGACGGTGCGCACCAGCCGGATCGAACGACCCGGCCAGCGGGCCACGATCCCGGTCATCAGCCCGTCCCGGGGACCCGGGCCGAACCGCGCCCCGATGTACATGCCGGTGGCGACGCCGTTCAGCACCACCCCGGAGACCAGGAACCCGACCCGCACCGGCATCGGCGTGGGGGAGGGCAGCAGCGCCAGCGCCACGTCCACCGCGAGGCCGATCACGATCACGTTGCTGACCGTCCCGATGCCCGGGCGCTGGCGCAGCGGTATCCACAGCAGCAGGACCGCGGCACCGACCGCGATCACCACCCAGCCGAACCGCAGCCCGGTGGTCTCCGACAGGCCCTGATGGAACACGTCCCACGGGTCGAGCCCCAGCCGGGACTCGATCATCAGCGCCATGCTGCTGCCGTAGAGCACCAGCCCGAGATAGAGCTGCCCGAGCCGGCGGGCCAGCAGTGGCCCGCGCCGGAGGTTACCAGTGGCTGTCACACGTGCCACTCTGAAGGCCAATCGACCGGTTGGAAAGGGCCAATCTGGGGGTGGTGGCGGTGACGAGGACCATTACTGGCCGCGGTATGCGGGTTTGCGGCGCTCCCGAAACGCGGTCGCACCCTCCAGCCGGTCGCTCGTGCTCTGCACCAGTGTGGACAGGTCGGCCTCGAGCCGCAGTCCGTCGGGCAGTGGCAGCTCGATGCCGCGGCGGATCGCCTCCTTCGCGTACGCCACGGCGACTGGTCCGCAGTCGGCGATCGAGCTTGCGAGCGCCTCGCTCGCGCCGGCCAGGTCGGTCGGCTCGACCAGGTCGGTGACCAGGCCGATCCGGTGCGCGTGGGTCGCGTCGATCCGTTCGCCGGTCAGCGTCATCCGCAGTGCCTGCCCGAGCCCGACGAACCGGCTGAGCAGCTGGGTGCCGCCGGCGCCGGGGATGATCCCGAGCTTCACCTCGGGCAACGCGAACACGGCGTCGGTGGCGGCGATCCGGATGTCGCATCCGAGCGCCAGCTCCAGGCCGCCGCCTAGGCAGTAGCCATGGATCGCGGCGATGGTGGGCTTGCGCAGGGCGCCGAGCGCCTCGACCCAGCTGTGCCGCTTCTGCTCCCGTACCTCCGCCAGTGACGCCGGGGCGGTGAACTCGGTGATGTCGGCACCGGCGCAGAACGCCCGCTCGCCGGCGCCGCGGACCAGCACCACGCGGACCTCTCGGTCGGTGTCTGCCCGAGCGAACGCTTCGGCCAGTCCGGCACGCATGGCGGTGTTGATGCTGTTCAGCACCTCGGGCCGGTGGAGTGTCACCACCGCGACGGGGCCGCGGCGCTCCCACCGAACCGGGTCGCCGGCGGCCGCTGCGGCTGGGTCGGCCGGGCCGGGTGCCGGCTGGCTGGTCATCGGCTCAGCCCCGGGCCAGCGCGTGCCGGGCGATCTGGAGCCGCTGCATCTCGGAGCTGCCCTCGCCGATCCGGTAGCCGCGCATGTCGCGGTAGATCCGCTCGATCGGTAGCTCGCTCATGTAGCCGGCGCCGCCGAAGATCTGCAGCGTGGTGTCGGCGACCCGGCCCACCATCTCGGTGGCGTACAGCTTCGCCCGGCTCACCGTGATCCGGAAGTCGCGGGTGCCCTCCTCGCCGCGGGCGGCGGCCGCCAGCGTGAGCAGCTGGGCGGCCTCGATCTCGACGTCCATGTCGGCCAGCATGAACTGGATCGCCTGATGGTCGGCGAGGCGCCGGCCGAAGGTGGTTCTGGTCTTCGCGTGCTCGGTGGCCAGCTCCTGCAGGTATCGCGCCGCCCCGACGCACCGCGCGGCGATGTACAGCCGAGTGGTGTTTACCGATGCCATGATGGTGTCGAACCCGCCGCCGACCGGGCCCAGCACCCGCTCCGGGCCGACCTGGCAGTCGTCCAGGGAGAAGGACGAGACGTGGTAGCCGTGCCAGCCCATCTTGCGGAACCGGTGGGTGAAGACCAGGCCCGGGGTGGACCGGTCGACGACGAACACGGTGAACCGCTTGCGCAGCGGCGCGGTTGGGTCGGTGACCGCGAGCACCAGGATGTAGTCGCTGGTCTCGGCGTTGCTGATGAACTGTTTGCTGCCGGTCAGCTGCCAGCTGTCGCCGTCGCGTACCGCCCGGGTCCGGATCCCGCCGAGGTCCGAACCCGCCTCGGACTCGGTGAGGGCGATGCAGGCGGTCTTGTGCGCCTGCAGGATTGGCTTGAGCAGCCAGTCGACCTGTTCGGGAGAACAGCGCGTCAACGCGTACGGGATCCGCCCGATCGCCTCGGCCAGTGGCATCGAGGTCCGTCCGGTTTCCTGCCCGATCACGACCTCGCCGAGCGGTCCGAGCCCGCCGCCGCCGAGCTCGCTGGGGATGTTGAAGCCGTACACGCCGAGCTCGACCGCGCGCCGCCGCAGCTCCTGCATGAGCGCCGGGTCCAGCTCGTCCGCCGCGTCGATCTGCTGTTCGAACGGAGCCAGCTCACGCGACACGAACTGGCGGACGGACTCCTGGATGTGCTTGAACTCCAGCGGAAGACTGAGGTCCATCGAACTACGCCTCCTCGGTGGTGGATGTCCGCCCGGCGGTCGCGGCGGGGCGTGGGGGTGGCGGCCGGTGGTGGCCGGTCAACGCTGGTACGCCGTTGGCTCGCGGAACTCCGCCATCCCGTACTTGCCCATCTCGCGGCCGATCCCCGACTGTTTCGTCCCACCGAACGGGGCCAGCGGGTTGAACCGGCCACCGTTGATGACGATCTGCCCGGCGTCCATCCGGCGGGCGAACGCGAGCGCGCGCGCCGGGTCGGCCGACCACACCGCCCCGCTGAGCCCGTACGCGGTCGCGTTGGCGAGCCCGACCGCCTCGGCCTCCGAGTCGTAGGCCAGCACCGCCAGCACCGGACCGAACACCTCCTCCCGCGCCACCGCCATGCCGGCGGTCACGTCGCCGAGCACGGTGGGTTCGACGTAGTGGCCGCGGTCGAAGCCGGCGGGCCGGTCGGCGCCTCCGGTGACTACCCGCGCGCCGGCCCGCTCGGCACCGCTGATGTAGCCGCACACCCGGGCGCGCTGGCGGGCCGAGACCAGTGGGCCGAGCCGGGTGTCCGGCGCGAACGGGTCGCCGAGCGTGAGCCGCCGCGCCGCCGCCGCCGCGAGCTCAAGTACGTCCGCCAGCCGGTGCCGGGGCACCAGCAACCGGGACCACGCGTCGCAGGTCTGCCCGGAGTTGAGGAAGGCGCGGTTGACCGACGTCTTCACTGCCCGCGGCAGGTCGGCGTCGTCGAGCAGGACGCTGGCCGACTTCCCTCCCAGCTCCAGGGCCACTCGCTTGACCGACTGGGCCGCCAGCGAGTAGACCCGGGTGCCGGCGGTGGTGGAGCCGGTGAACGAGACCATCCGCACCCCCGGATGGGACACCAGCGCCTCTCCCACGGTCGGGCCAGCGCCGGTCACCACGTTGTACACCCCGTCCGGCAGGCCGGCGGCGGCGACCGCCTCGGCAAGGATGAAAGTGGACAGCGGGGCCAGCTCGCTCGGCTTGTGCACCACCGGGCAGCCGGCCGCGAGCGCGGCCGCCACCTTGACGACGGTCTGGAACAGCGGGTAGTTCCACGGTGTTATCGCACCGACCACTCCGACTGGTTCGTGTACGACCAGCGTGTTCGCTATCTCCTCGGTGGTGGGCTCGGTGCTTGCCAGGTTCGCCAGCGACGCCAGCTGGTCCAGCGCGCTGGTCACCTGGATGGCCTTGGACATGCCCAGCGCGGTGCCGACCTCGGCAGCGATCACCGCGGCCAGCTCGTCTGCCCGGCCGGTGAGCTCGCGGTGCAGCCGCAGCAGCGCCTCGCCGCGGGCCTCGGGGGTGGCGGCGCGCCAGCCGGCGAACGCGTCCTGCGCTGCCCGGACCGCGAGGTCCACATCGGCGGCGGTGCTGGATCGGACCGTCCCGATCTCCACCTCGGTGCTGCAGTCGTGCACCGGGAGCCAGGAGTCGCCGGCCGGCTCGCGCCACTGGCCACCGACGAAGGTCCGGTCACGGACGTGGCTGTGCGGTCGCGGGCGCGCCGCCGGGCCGCCGGTCTCACGGTCGCTGCCGGTGATGGTCATCCGCGCACCTCTACTCCTGCCTGCTGTTCGAGCAGCGTGATGTAGCTGCTCCAGTCGAGACCGCCCAGTCCATGCTCCTCAGCGTCGGCCAGTGCCGCGCACGCGTCGCTCACCACCCGCAGCGGGACGCCCAGGCCCTCGGCGAACTCAACGGCGAGCCGGAGGTCCTTCGCCGCGAGCGAGAGCGCGAACTTGGGCGGATCGAACGCCCGCTTGAAGATGATGTACGGGACCATGTTCAGCACGAAACTGTTGCCGGCGCTCGCCATGACCACTTCCAGCAGCCGGCGAGGATCGACACCGGCGCGGGTGCCGACGACCATCGCCTCCATCGCGGCGATGCCGTTGGTCAGCCCCATCATGTTGTTGACCAGCTTGGCGACCTGCCCGGCACCGGCACCGCCCACATGGAACACCTGCTCGCCCAGGCACCGCAGGACCGGCAGCGCTGCCTCGTACCCGGCGTCGCTTGCACCGACCATGATGGATAGCGTTGCCTTCCGCGCGCCGCGCGGGCCTCCGGAGACCGGCGCGTCGACCGCCACCGCCACCCGCCGCTCCGCCGCCGCGGCGATCTCGCGGGCGAGGTCGGGCGTGCTGGTGCTCATGTCGATGTAAAGCGCACCGCTGTCCAGGTTGGGCACGATCCCGTCCCCGGCCAGCGCCAGCTCGCGTACCTCCGGTGGGCCTGGCAGCGCGGTGATCACGCACTCGGCCCCGCGGCTGAGCTCGGCGGCCGAGCCGACCCACCCCGCGCCCTGCAGCACTGAGTCGTCCCGGACCTGCTCCCGCGCGTCGTACACGACCAGCTCGTGCCCGGCCGCCAGCAGGTTCGCCGCCATGTGCCGGCCCATGCTGCCCGCTCCGATGAACCCGATCCTCACTCCTGGCCTCCCGGATGGCCGTTCCTGATCGTCGCGAGGAACGCCGGGGTGATCGGTCGTTCCAGCTCCTCGCCGACGTGTGCCACGAGCCCGACCGTACGCGCGATCAGGGCGAACCCGCGCTGCAGCTGCCACGGGATGCCCAGCCCCAGCAGCACCGCCGCGGCGGCACCGGTGACGTTGACCAGCAATGGCCGGTGCGGGCGGGCGGCGGTCGCGAGGTCGGTGAGGATGGCGCGGTGCCGGTCGTCCTGGCCGTGCTCACGCGACAGCGCGAACAGCCGAGCCGCCCGCGGGTCGCCCTCGGTGTGGATGGCGTGCCCTAGACCGGGCAGCCGCGACCCGGTACGGCGGTGCGCGTCGACGGCGTGCGCGATCGCGTCGGCGCGGGGCTCACCGGCGGCGACGGTCGCGTCGATCTGCTCCAGCAGCCGCGCGCACCCCTCCATCGAGCCGAGCACCCGCCCGCCGACACCGAGCAGCCCCGCCGACACGGCCGCCTGCAGTGAGTCGGGCACCAGCCCGTAGGTGACCCGGGCGATCACCGCGCTCGGGGTAAGCCCGTGCTCAACGAGCGCCACCAGCACCGCGTCGACCAGCGCGAGCTCGGCGGCGTTGGGCCGGCGGCCGGTCAGCAGCAGGAAGGTCATCTCGCTGAACGTGTAGTGGCCCATCGCCGACTCAGTCAGGTCCACCCCGCGTACCCAGATGTGGTGCAGGTCGTGGGTGGCGAGCTCGGTGGACAGCTGCGGTGCCGGACTCATCGGCCGGTCCAGTTCGGGTCCCGGCGCTCCGCGAAGGCGCGCGCCCCTTCGTGGTGGTCCTCGGACTCGAGCAGGGCCTGCTCGACGAGCGTGTTGAGCACGTCCATCGCGACCGGGTCGTACAGTGCCTTGTAGACGGTCTGCTTGATGGCACGCTGCGCCAGCGGCGCCCCCCGCAGCAGCTTGCGCGCCACCTCGGTGGCGGCGTCGAGCAGCTCCCCGGCTGGCACGACCCGGCTGACCAGCCCGATCCGCTGCGCCTCAGCCGCGCCGACCAGCTCGCCGGAGAGCATCATCTCCAGCGCCCGGGAGGCGCCGAGCAGGTTGACCAGCATCCGGATCGCGTGGCTGGGTCCCATCAGGCCGCGCCGAGTGTAGAGGTAGCCGAACCGGGCCGCTTCGGAGGCGATCCGGACGTCGCACGACAGCGCGATGCTCAGCCCCGCCCCGGCCGCCACGCCGTTGACGGCCGCCACCGTCGGCTTGGGGTACCGGTAGAAGTAAAGCGGGCTGACCTGCCCGTTCCAGTCGGTCGGATCGCCGTCGCCGAGCAGGGCCCGGGCGCGGTCGGTCTTCATCTGCGAGCCGTCGCCACCGAGGAACACCTCCTTGACGTCCTCGCCCGCGTGGAAGCCCCGGCCGGCGCCGGTGACGAGCAGCACCCGGACGTCCGGGTCCTCGGCCGCCGTGGTGGCGGCCGCCTGGATCTCCGCCTTCATCCGGTGGTTGTGGGCGTTGAGGACCTCGGGACGCCGGAACGTCAGCGTCGCGATCCCGCCTTCCACCTCGTACGAGATGTGCTCGAACTCCACCCGTACGCCCTCCTTCCCGCCGGACCGCCGGAGCGGATCAGGCTCCCAGTGTCGCGCCTACCCACAGTCAACCGCTTGTACACTTGTCAGTCAAGTACTCCACTGTTATCTCACACGATCGGCCGGAAGCGAGGTGCGGCTGGCGCTGGTCGAGGGCAGTCTAGCCGTTCGCCTACCGATGATCGACCGAACGGTGTCCTGGCGGGTGCGTGAGGGCTGCCCAGAGGCCATGTTTCCACTTGCCATGCAAGAGCACTTGACAGACACTTCCCTTTAACTATCATGCAACATATATCCGTCGGCCCAGCTACCGGCGTAGAAGAGCGACGCGGGCGAGAGGACGAACGTGGACGAGGTCCGGTTGTCGAAGGAGTCCTGGGGTGCAACGATCCTGCTCGCCCGGCCGCCCGTCAACGCGCTGAGCACGCCGCTGCTGCAGCGGCTCGCGGCCGTGCTGGCGGAGCTGGTCGACGCCCGCCCCAACCTCGTCGTGATCACCGGCGACGGCGGGTGCTTCTCGGCCGGCGCCGACATCAAGGAGCGCTACACCCGGCCCGAGGACATCTGGACCCGCCTGCAGAGCGGGCAGCGGGTGCTGGACCTGCTGCGCGCCGCGCCGTTCCCGACGCTCGCCGCGGTGGACGGCTACTGTCTCGGCGGCGCCATGAACATCATCGCCAACTGCGACCTTCGAGTCGCCAGCGACGCCGCCACGTTCGGCAACCCGGAGATCAAGGTCGGCCGCGCCGGCGGCACCGCCTGCCTGCGCGGGCTGCTGCCGGAAGGCACGATCCGGTGGCTGGCGCTCACCGGCGACACCATCGACGCCGCCACCGCCGAACGACTGGGCTTCGTGCAGAAGGTGTTCCCGGCGGCGAGCTGGCCGGCCGACCTGGACGCGCTGGCCGAGCGGATCTCCGGGTACGGCGGGTCCGGGCTCTACACCATCAAGGAAGGGCTGCAGCGCACCCAGTCAATGTCCGCCCGCGACGGGCAGTGGACCGAGCAGCAGCTGACCTACCGGCTGTTCCTGGAGGGCGCCCGCGCGCAGCTACCCGCCGAAGGGACGGCGGCGTGACCGCCGGCGAGCCCGCCAGCCTCGCGGGCCTGTTCGCGCCGGCTGGGGTCGCGGTGGTCGGGGCCAGCCCCAGCCCGTCGCGCGCCGGCGGGCGGGTGTTCGGGCACCTGCTCGACCACGGATACGCCACTGCCTACCCGGTGAACCCGCGCTACCACGAGGTCCGCGGCATCACCTGCCACCCCGGCATCGAGGACGTCCCCGGGCCGGTGGACCTGGCCGTGATCTGCGTCTCGGCTCCGCGCGTACCGGAGGTGCTCCGGGCCTGCGGCCGCCGCAGGGTCAAGGCGGCGATCGTCCACTCCGACGGCTTCGGTCCCCGGGACGGCGACGGTCTGGCCCAGCAGCTACGCGACGCGTGGTCTGCGGCTGGCCTGCGGATGCTCGGCCCGAACACCAACGGCCTGCGGGTGGCGAGCACCGGCATGCTCGCCGACGCCAGCACCGGGCTGGCGATCTCCCCGGCGGCGCCGACCGCCCCGATCGCGATGATCACCCAGAGCGGCGGGCTCGGCAGCTTCTTCGGGTCGGTGTTCCTCCAGTCCCGCGGGGTCGGTGCCCGCTACCTGGTCGACACCGGCAACGAGTTCGACATCGACGCGGCCGAGGTCCTGTCCTATCTGGCCGGCGAGCCGGAGCTCGCGGCGGTCGGGCTGATCCTGGAGAGCTGCCGGGACGGCCGGCGGCTGGTGGCGGCGGTGACCCGGGCGGTCGCGGCCGGCGTCCGGGTGCTGATCCTGAAGCTCGCCACCGGCGGGGCGGGCGCGTCGGCGGCCGAGTCGCACGCCGGTGCGATCGCCGGCCGGTTCGACGTGTTCCGCCAGCTGCTCGAGGCGGCCGGAGCGCGGGTCTGCGAACAGCCCCGGCCGTTCGTGGACGCACTCGCGCTGTGCGGCCGCGGAGCGGTGCCGGCCGGGCCGGGTGTCGGCATCGTCACCGGGTCGGGCGGTTTCGGCGTGCTCGCCGCGGACCTCGCCGGGCGGGCCGGCCTGCGCCTGCCGCAGCCGACCGTTCCGCCTACCGAGGCGGCCCGGGAGGTGCTGCCGCTGGCCAGGTTCGCAAACCCGGCCGACCTGTCCGCCCAGGGCCAGCAGCCGGCGGCCGCGGTCGCCCGCGGCGTGGAGTTCCACGCCGCCCAGCCGAACCTCGACTGCATCGCCGTGATGCAGCCGCACAGCCTGCTCCATCCACGCCTGCGCCCCGAGATCACCGCCGGCCTGATCGAGGGGGCGACGCAGGTGAAGGTGCCCCTCTACGTGTGCGGGATGGCGGCCAAGCAGACCGCCGACGAGCTCTGGCAAGCCGCCAGGATCAGCGTCTTCGAGTCGCCGGACGACCTGTTCGGGGCGCTGGGCCTGCTGGTCGGTGATCCCGACCGGGCGGCCGGCGCGGATCGTCCCCCCGCGCCGCCTGCCACTGCCGCCACCGCTGCCGGCACGGCAGGGGCGGCGACAGCAGTCGGCACGGCGGTGGTCGGCACGGCGGTGGTCGGCACGGCGGCCCGGGAGGCGCTCGCCGGCGCACCCGGCCTGCCGCTGGTGCGGGAGCAGACCGTCGGCTCCGCCGCCGCCGCCCAGGCGTTCGCCGCACAGGCCGGCGGCCCGATCGTGCTGAAGGTCCACGCGCCGGCGTACGCCCACAAGAGCGAGCTGGGTCTGGTGATCGGCCCGGTCGCCGGGGACGAGGTGGTGGCGGCGTACCAGACTCTCGCGCGGCGGCGCGACCGGCTCGGTGGCGGCGACCTCGTGGCGGCGGTGTTCGAGCAGGGGGTGGAGATCGCCCTGGGGATGCTCCGGGACCCGTCGTTCGGCCCGGTGCTGATGGCCGGCGCCGGCGGGCGGCTAGTGGAGCTGCTCGGTGACGTCGCCTTCGCTCCCGCGCCGGTCACCCTCACCGAGGCCGACCGCCTGCTCTCCGGCCTGAAGGTGTCCGCTCTGCTGCGTGGATACCGCGGCGCCCCGCCCGCCGACATCGACGCCCTCACCCGGGCCATGGTGTCGCTGTCGGAGCTGGCCGCCGGTGCCGACTTCGCATACCGCCAGGTCGACATCAACCCGGTCATCGTTCGCGGCCCCGGACAGGGTGTGGTCGCGGTCGACTACCTGCTGGTGACGTAGCCAGCCTCGTACCCCATCCACAACCGCATACCATCCCCCGTACCTAAGGATGCCGATATGTCAGCTGAAATCAACAGAAGAACGTTCATGGGGCTTGCGGCCACGGCGGCGATGGCCTCGGTCCCGTTGCTCGGTGCGTGCCGGAGCGGGTCGGCGGCCAGCGGTGACGACTGGGAGCCACCGGAGGCGGCGGACTACGAGGAATACATCGCCAAGCTGCACGAGGCGGCGCGGGGCGAGGGGTCCGTGGTCTGGTACACGTCCGCGCAGACTGCGGCAGCCGAGGCGTTCAAGGCGGCGTTCGAGGAGAAGTTCCCCGATGTGGCGGTGCTGCTGTTCCGGGCCACCGTGCCGCAGATCCTGCAGAAGTTCACACAGGAGTTCTCGGCTCGGGTTCACACCGCCGACGTGCTCGGGCTGAGCTCGCCAGGGCAGTCGCCGCAGTTCCACGCCGAGGGCTGGGTGACGCCGTACCGGCTCTATGAGTACGACGCTTTCCCGCCGGAAGCCCTCGGCCATCCCGACCTGTTCGAGGTGATCGACAAGTACACCCCGTTCGCCCCGATCGTCTACAACACTCAGCAGCTCTCGCGCGACGAGGTCCCGACCAGCCTGCTGGCGCTCTCCGAACTGGACCCAGGCCGGTTCGACGGCCGGATCACCATGGCCGATCCCCGGAACTACCCGTTCCTGCTCCACTACGTCCACTGGGTACAGACCGCCGGCCGGCAGATGCCGCAGAACCTGCGCCGGCTGAACCCGGTCATCGCCAGCGGCGGGTCGGCGCTGGTGCAGACCATCGCCTCCGGCGAGTACTGGCTGTGCCACACCTTCAACATGCAGGCGTTCGTCTCCCTGAAGGCCACCACCGACGCGCCGGTCGACTTCGTCGTGCCCGAGGAGGGGATCTGGATGCAACCCGGCACCCACCTGGCGACGGCCAACGCGCCGCACCCCAACGCCGCCCGGCTGTTCCTCGAATACATCTTCTCCGAGGAGGGCCAGGGCGAGTGGGCGGCGCCGGGCTTCGTACCCACCCGGCCCGGAGTCCCCCTGCCGGCCGGGCTGGAGTGGGTGGAGGAGGCAAAGGTGGCGCCGATCGACTTCGCCAGCGTCTTTGCCGACATCGAGACTTACGTCAACGACGCGACCAGCGACCTGGGCCTCTGAGGCGCTCCCGTGGCAACACCCAGGCCCAGCCTCCACCTTCTGCCCGCTGCGCTGGCAGTGCTGGCGCTGATCCCGGTGGTCGTGCTGCCGCTGGCGTACCTCGTCTACGGATCTACTCTGGATACCGAGTCGGCCACCGGCGCGGGCCGGGTGACCTTCGAGCGGTTCGGTGAGATCGCCGGCAACGCCGACTACCGCCAGGGCATCCTCAACAGCCTGAAGCTGGCGGTCGCCACCGGCGTCGGGTCCTGCATCATCGGCGTGCTCATCGCCTGGATCGTCGTGCACGTGCGCCCGCCCGGGCGAAACGTCATCGACGCGTTGATGATCGTACCGTTCTTCCTGTCGTCGTTCGTGCTGGCGATCGCGTGGGCGATGCTCGGCAACCCGAACAACGGCCTGATCAACGGCTGGATCTCCGACCTGGTCGGCCGCGACGTCGTACCGCTGTCCATGTACTCGTTCTGGGGGATCGCGTTCGTCATCATGACCGGCACCGTGCCGTTCGTCTACATGCTCACCGCCGCGGCACTCGGCAGCACCGATCCGTCGCTTGAGGAGGCCGCGGCGATGAGCGGCGCCGGCCGGGTCCGCCGGCTGCGGACGGTGACCCTCCCGCTGGTCGCGCCGAGCATCCTGGCCGGCGTGTTCTTCGCGGTGGTGTTCGCGATGGAGTCGTTCGCCGAGCCGGCGATCCTCGGTGCCTCGATCCGGTACAACACCGTGCTGACCGACATCTACCTCGCGGTGGAGAACTTCCCCATCAAGTACGGCACCGCCAGCGCGCTCGCGGTGGTCGTGATGGCGATCACGGTGGTGCTCGTGTTCGTCCAGGGAAAGCTGCTCGGCAACCGGTCGTTCGTGAGCCTGAGCGGCAAGAGCGGTTCGGGGGCGGACATCTCCAGCGGCTATGGCCGCCGGGCCAGGCTGGCGCTGCTGCTGATCCCGGTCGGCTACCTGGTGCTGGCGGTCGTCCTGCCGATGCTCGCGCTCGCGTTGATCTCGCTGCAGCCGTTCGCCTCACCCCAGATCACCGAGCTCACGCTCCAGAACTACGAGTGGTTCTTCAGCGACGAGGCCAACCTGCGCGCCCTGCGCAACAGCGGGATCACCAGCGCTGCCGCCGCTGTGGCGAGCATGCTCTGGATGTTTGTCCTGGCATACGCGCTGCGGCGATCCCGGTTCTGGGGCAGCCGGGTGGTCGGCTACGTCGCGCTGCTGCCGATCGCCGTGCCCGGCGTGGTCATCGGGGTAGCGCTGTTGTGGATATCGCTGCGTTCGCCGGTGCTCATCCACGGGACCCTGATCATCATCGCGCTGGCATATGTGGCGCGGTTCTCGCCGTTCGTGCTGCGCAGCATCACTGCGGCGATGACCCAGGTCGACGTCGCGCTGGAGGAGAGCGCCCGGATGAGCGGCGCTGGCGAAGGCCGGGTGCTGCGCGACATCATCTTCCCGCTGATCCGGCCCAGCCTGCTCTCCGGAGGAGTGATATTCGGGCTGTTCTCGCTGCGCGACCTGAACACCGTCGTGCTGCTGTCCGGGCCGACCAACAACACCATCTCAATGCAGATCTGGTCGATGTACGAGAACGCGCAGCTTCCGCTGGTGGCGGCCACCGCGGTCGTCCAGTCTTCGATCCTGCTGGCGCTGGTGGTGCTTGGACGGTGGCTGGGCCGGGCACCCACCGTACGCTCGTCCACAGTCGACGCCGACGAGCCCGAAGCAAGCTACCCGAGCCGCCGGGAAGGCGGCTCGCCAGCCTCGCTGGCGAGCCCGGCGCTGGCCAGACACGGAGGTCGTTGATGAGCACTGGGTCGCGAACCACAGCGCCGCACCGGGACGGGTCCGCCGGACCGGCGCCGGTGCGGCAGGGACAGCCGGACGGCGAGCCGGCTCTCGATCCCGACTACGTCCGGATCGAGAGCCTGTTCAAGCAGTTCTCGCGCACTGGGCAGGCGACCAGGGTGCTGAACGACGTGAGCCTCACCATCGGCGAGGGCGAGCTGTTGACCCTGCTCGGTCCTAGCGGCTGCGGCAAGACCACCACGCTGCGCTGCGTGGCCGGCCTCGAGCGCCCGGACAGCGGGGCGATCTGGGTCCGCGGCGCGCCGGTGGTCGACGCCGACGCCGGGTCGTTCGTCCCGCCCGAGGCGCGACGGATCGGCATGGCGTTCCAGTCGTACGCGCTGTGGCCCCACATGAGCGTGCTGGACAACGTCGGCTATCCATTGCGGATGCGGCGGGTCAGGCGGGAGGGGATCCGGCGGCGGGCGGACGAGATCCTGGACCGGGTCGGGCTCGGCGGTAAGCTCAGGCGCTTCCCTCGGGAGCTGTCCGGCGGCGAGCAGCAACGGGTCGCGCTGGCCCGGGCGGTGGTCGCCAACCCCGACGTGCTGCTGCTGGACGAGCCGCTGTCCAACCTCGACGCGCGGTTGCGGCAGCAGACGCTGATCTGGCTGGTGGCCCTGCTCCGGGACCTGAAGATCACGACGATCTACGTGACCCACGACCAGTCCGAGGCGCTGGCCATCTCCGACCAGATCGCGGTGATGCACGGCGGGGTGATCCTGCAGCGGGGCACGCCGAGCGAGGTCTACGACCATCCGCTCACCCGGTTCGTCGCGGAGTTCATCGGAGCGGCGAACCTGCTGCCGGGGCAGGTCACCGCACACCGCGACGGGGGTTGCGAGGTGCTCCCGGCCGCGGGCGGGCAGCCGTACCTGGCCCTACCGCCGGCCGATGCCCACCCGGCGTCCGGCGACGAGGTGGCGCTGGTGGTACGGCCGGAGAAGGTCGTCGTCCAGCCTGGGCACGACCGGCCGGGGTGCATCGACGCAGTGGTCAACGTCCGGGTCTACTCGGGCAGCGGCTGGCAGTACGTGATGCTGATCGGCGATCAGGAGCTGCGGGTTGACACGGCCGTGGACCAGGTCTTCGAGCGCGGCAACCCGGTGAGCCTGTCGTTCGACGGCGCCCCGCTGCCGCTCGTGAGCCACCGGGAACCGCATGAATAAGAGGTGGAGATGGACCCGCAGATCGCGACTTTCCAGTCGTTCATAACCCACTCCGACGCGACGCCGGAAGAGAACACGAACGCGTTCGGAGAGACTAGGAAGGTGGACCGGTACTTCACCCGGGAACCAGGGCCGTACGGCTTCCTGGTCACCATGCCCAGGCGCAACGTCATCAATCCGCATTTCCATCACGTCGACCAGTTCCAGCTGTTCTACGGATCCCCCGGTGCCAACTACAAGGGCGCCGAAATAGCACCCGATCAGCTACTCCTGCATTACGCGGACGCGTACTCCACGTACGGCCCGATCCACTCCGGCGAGCAGCCGCTGGAGTTCTTCACGCTGCGCGCCCGGCTGGACCGCGGGATCGGCTACATACCCAAGGATCGCGACCGGCTCGTACGAACCTCACGGCACCGCAACATCTACCGGGACCACCCGCTGGCCCCCGGCCCGGACACGCCAGCGCTCGACGTCATCATCGAGCCGGACGCCGATGGGATAGCGGCGTACCGGCTCCGCGGCCAGCCCGGGGAGATCATGTCACCGCCATCCGCCGCCGGGACCGGCGGCCAGTACTGCTTGCTGGTCAACGGCGCGGTGACCTACCAGGACCGGCAGTACGGGCCCCGGTCGCTGGCCTGGATCGGGCCCGACACGCCCGCGCCCTCGCTGGTGGCCGACCCGGACCGTGGCGCCGACCTGATCGTGATGCAGTTCCCGAAGCCGCCGAACGCGAGCTGACCTTTGGAGATGGTCCGCAGGCTGGCAGGGACCGCCGTCAGGACGCGTGACCGGCACTGTCCGGCTCGGCAAGATCGTCTTCCAGCACCAAGACCAACCGGTTCTGCGCTTGCGTGAGGTGCTCGATGAGGGCAGCCGCCGCCGTCTCAGCGTTACCGGCCGCGATCTCCTCCAGGATGCGGTCGTGCTCGTCAGCGATCACCAGCGCACGCAGCAGCCGCCTGGTATGCATCTGCCCCATGCACAAACGCATGTCGCTCATCAGCATGCCGAACAGCCGGTCGATGCGCGGACTGCCCAGCGCGTGGACGAGCTGCATGTGGAACCGCATGATCGGCTCCACCACCCCGATGTCCGACGAGCCACCGAACCTCAGCAGCTCGGCGTTGGCCTCCTGCAGGCCCGGGGGCACGTTTCGCTGCTCAGCCAGCCGCCGGACCACCTCACCCTCGATCACCATCCGGCTGAAGTAGAGGTCACGGACGTCCTCCGAACCCATCGCCGGAACCCTGGCGGTCTTGTGCTTGCCGCGCACGAGCAGGCCCTCCGACACGAGTCTTTCGATCGCGGCCTTGGCGGTCGGCCGGGCAACACCGTACGAGCTCGCGACCTCCGACTCGGTGAGCAGCGCGTCGCTACCGAGCGCGCCGTTGAACAGACGGTCACGGAGGTCTGTTGCCACCGCGTCGACTATCGACAAGGCTTGCACTGGCGATGCCATTGGCGCTTCCCCTGGTACCTGTACGTTGGTCGCTATGCGTTCCCGCAACAATGCCGTGTGGAGTTTATCACTCACCGCTTTCAAGAAGCGATTGAGCACACCCAGTTCGGTGCGCTCGGATGCCGCCAGTTCTGAAGCCCGCCGCCCCGACTTTGCCCGCAGCCAGTCGAGCAGGCAAACCGGCCAGTGACGACCGAGCTAATCGACCACCCGTCCAGGATGCGGCGCACAATCTCATGGATCGTAGCGGCTGCCTGCTCGTCGATCTCCGCAGCCCGGTGGTCTCGGTAGAGCTGCCCGAGCCGCCGGGCCAGCGATGGCCTGGCCCGGAGGTTGCCAGTGGCTGTCACGCGTGCCACTCTGGAGGCCAATCGGGGGATGGGAAGGCCAATCTGGGGGTGGCGGTGACGAGGACCATCCGCGGGCCGCATCTCACCCGGCTGCTCGGCAACTGGCACGGCCTGCCGGGTCGCCGCGGCCGGATGCCGGACTACGCCGCACTGGCCGGCTCGGTGCGTGGGCTGCTGGCCGACGGCCGGCTGCCGCTCGGGGTCCGGCTGCCGGCCGAGCGGGAGCTGGCCGACGCGCTGCGGATCTCGCGTACCACGGTCTCGGCCGCGTACCGGCTGCTGCGGGAGTCCGGCCACCTGACCAGCCGGCGCGGTGCCGGGAGCTGGACCACTCTCCCGGGCGGGTTCCGGGTGGCCGGTGGCGGGCTGTGGGAGCACAGCGACGAGCCGGATGTGCTCAACCTGGTCCACGCCGCGCTGGCCGCGCCGCCGCAGCTGCTCGAGGCCGCCAAGGCGGCGGCCGGGCAGCTCACCCGGTACGCGGGCGGGCCGGGCTACCACCCGGCCGGGATCGGTGAGCTGCGCGACGCGGTCGCCGCCACCTACACCCGGCGGGGGCTGCCCACCAGCGCGGAGCAGATCATGGTCACCAACGGCGTGCAGCACGCGCTCGACCTGGTGCTGCGGCTGCTGGCCCCGCCCGGTGCCGGGGTGCTGGTGGAGTCGCCCACCTACCCGAACTCGCTGTCGGCCTGCATCGCCCGGGGGGCGCGGGTCACCACCCACGGGGTAGACCCGGCCACTGGCTGGGACGATGAGCAGCTGCTGGGCGCGGTGCGGCAGACCCGGCCCCGGCTCGCCTACCTGATCGCCGACTTCCACAACCCGACCGGGCACCTGATGCCGACCCGGTTGCGGGAGCGGCTGGCCGCCACCGCGCACGTCGCCGGAGTGGACGTCGTGGTGGACGAGGCGTACGCGGACCTTCCGCTGACCGATGTGGAGGTTCCGCCGCCGGTGGCGGCGTTCGACCGGCACGCCCGGGTGCTGTCGATCGGCGGGATGAGCAAGCCCTACTGGGGCGGGCTGCGGGTCGGTTGGGTGCGGGCCGCCGCACCGGTGGTGCAGCGGCTGGCGGCGGTCCGGGTGGGGGTGGACCTGGCCAGCCCGGTGCTGGACCAGCTGGTGGCGATGCAGCTGCTGGCGCGGACCGACGAGATCATCCCGCTCCGGCGGGCGCAGCTGCGCTCGCAGCGGGACGCGCTGGTCGGGGCGCTGCGTGACCAGCTGCCACAATGGCGGTTCGTGGTCCCGGAGGGCGGCCTGGCGCTGTGGGTGGAGCTGGACGCGCCGGTCTCCAGCGCGCTGGCCAGGTCGGCCGAGGAGTTGGGGGTACGGGTGGCGGCGGGTCCCCGGTTCGGGGCGGACGGCACGCTGGAACGGTTCCTGCGGCTGCCGTACACGCTGGCGGCGGCGGATCTGGTCGAGGCGGTGCGCCGGCTCGCGGCGGCCCGGTCCGACCTGGACCGGGGCTGGCGACCGCAGCCGGCGACCGTGCTGGTGGCCTGACCGCTCGCGGCGCGCAGGTGCCGAACGGCCGGATCGCGACTATCGTTTCGGCATGTACGACCCACTCGGGCCGATCGACCCGCCAGTGCCCGTGTGGACCGACCCCACGCTGGTCGTGCCACCGCCCGGCGCCGGTGATCCGACCCGGGCCGGCTCCGATCCGCCGGCCACCGGCGTCGATCCGGCTGCGGCCGGCACCGATCCCGCTGCCGCTGGGGCCGGGCCGCCCGAAGTCCCGCGACCCCGTGCCCCACATCCCCGTGCCCCGCGACCCGGCGCAACGCCGCCGGCCTGGCCGCCGACCGGACGGCCCACCCGGACACCGGCCCCACGGCCTTCCCGATCGCCGACCCCGCCGCCGGCCCGGCGTGCACACCTGCCCTCCCGCCCGAGCGTCTCCCCGGTGGTGGTGATCGTTGCTGTCGTGGTCGGGGCGTTGGTGCTGATGTCTTTCTGCAGCGCCGGCGTGCAGAGCCTGCTGTGATCGTCGATGCCCGGCCGAGGTGAGGCATGGATCCGCTCGACCAGCTTCGTTCCCGGTTCACCGGCCTGCAGTTGCGGGAGGAGACGCCGTCCGGAAGGGTCTACGCCGCCCAGGACGGCTCCGGCTCCGAGGTGACGGTGGCGGTCCTGGCCGGGGTGGCCGCCACCGACCCGGCGGCGCGGGGCGCGTTCGCCGACGCGGTGTGGCGGCACAGCATCGATGGGCCGGCCGGTCGGGCCACCGTCAGCGCGGCCGACCTGCACGCCGTCTTCCCGTGGGCCGCCATCCAGACGCCGCCCGGGCAAGCCGGGGCCGAGCAGCTGCTCATCGGCATGGCGGCGGCATCGGAGCAGCACCCGCCGGCTCCCGCCGCCTCGCTGCTGACCCGGCTGAACCGGCCGGGAAGTCCGTGGCCGTGGTTGCTCGGCGCGGCCGGGGGAGTGCTGCTGGTGCTGGTGGCGGCGACCGTGATCGCCGGGGTGCAGTCGGTGGTGACGACCGGGCCCGGCCCGCCGCCCAGCGGCCCGCCCGCGGACACCGGCCAGCCAAGCCAGCCGGGCGGGGCCGATCCGGATCTCCCGCGGCTGCGCCCGGTGGAGCCGGTCAGCGTGCTCGGGCCACCTTCGGCGCCGACGAGCCGTCCCGCACGGCGGCGCTCGTCGGGTGGCCGTTCGCGTTTCGAACCCCGCCGGACTTCGCCGGTCAGGCCTGGGCGACCGCACCCTCGTACATCGCGTCGATGGTGTCGGCGAAGTTCGCCTCCACTCCGCTGCGGCGGACCTTCATCGATGGCGTGATCTCGCCGTCCTCGATGCTGAGATCCCGTGGCAGGACCGCGAACTTCTTGATGGTCTCCCACCGGTTCAGCTTCCCGTTCAGCTCCTCGAGGTACCGGCCGACCATCGACTCCGCCTCGGCCGAGGCCGCGATCTGCGCGTACGGCTGCCCTTCGAGCGGCCCGCCGGCGGTCCAGCTCACGATCGCGTCCGGGTCGAGCGTGACCAGCATGGTGCAGAAGTTGCGGGCCTGGCCGACCACCACCGCCTGCGACACGTACGGGCAGATCGTCTTGAACATGCCCTCGATCCGGCTGGGCGCGACGTACTTGCCGCCCGAGGTCTTGACCAGATCCTTCTTCCGGTCGGTGATCCGCAGGTAGCCGTCCGGATCGAGGTCACCGATGTCGCCGGTGCGGAACCAGCCGTCGGAGCCGAGCGCCGCCGCCGTCTCCTCCGGCCGGTTCCGGTAGCCGCGCATCACCGGGGCTCCGCGCAGCAGCACCTCACCGTCCTGCGCGATCTTCGTCTCCAGGTCACCCAGCGGCTGGCCGACCGTGCCGATCTTCAGCGCGCCGGGCCGGTTGACGTAGTTGCCGGCACTGGTCTCGGTCAGCCCGTACCCCTCCAGGATCGGCAGACCGGCGGCGGCGAAGAACTCGCCGATCTCCTTGCTCAGCGGGGCGGAGCCGGACACCAGCACCCGGATCCGCCCGCCCAGCCGCTCCTGCAGCTTGTGGAAGACCAGCCGGGTGGCCAGCCGGTAGCGCACCGCCAGCCATCCGGAGACCGGCTGGCCGGCCTGCTCCCGGGCGACCTTCTCCCGGCCGACCCGGACCGCCCAGCCGAAGATCGCCGCCTTGGCCCCGCCGGCCGCCCGGGCGGTGGTCACCGCCCGGTTGTAGACCTTCTCGAACACCCGCGGAGCCGCGCACATCAACGTCGGCCGGATCACCGCGAGGTTGTCGACCAGCTTGTCCACCCGACCGTCCACGTAGGTGGGAAGTCCGACGTGGAGGATCCCGCAGAGCAGCGTCTTGCCGAACGAGTGGGACAGCGGCAGCCACAGGTACTGCAGGTCGTCCGGGCGCATCAACCCCAGCTCGCCCTGCGCAACCCCCTGCCAGCACCAACCGCGGTGCAGCAGCTCCACGCCCTTGGGCTGCCCGGTGGTGCCGGAGGTGTAGATCAGGGTGGCGAGGTGGTCGGGCTCGACCGCCGCGACCACCGTGGAGACCAGGTCCGGCTTCCCGGCCAGCGTCTCGCCGCCGCGGCGCTCCAGCTCGGACAGGGTGAGCTGGGGGGGAGTGGCCTGCGGGTCGGCCGGCCCGTCGATCAGCACCAGGTGGGTGACCTCCGGCAGCTCGGTGCTGGTCAGCTTCGCGACCTGGCCGGCGTCCTCGGCGATCACCACCGTCGAGCCGGAGTCGCGCACGATGTAGGTGGCGTCCTCCGCCTCGGTGGTCGGGTAGACGGTAGTGGTGGCGGCGCCGGCGCACATGATGCCGAGGTCGGCGAGCACCCAGTCCAGCCGGGTGTTGGCCATGATCGCCACCCGGTCCTCCGGGCCGACCCCGAGGTCCCGCAGGCCGGCGGCGATCGCGCTGGCCCGGTCGCCGACCTCCCGCCAGCTCACCCAGACCGGGCCACTCCCCCCGGGGTAGCCGAACGCGCGCTTGTCCGGCGTAGCCTCGACCCGCTTGAAGAACATCTCGGGGATGGAGCGGTACGGAACGTCGAGTGTCATCGGGTGTCGCCTCCGGTCTGCGTACGTGACCGCCATCACGTCAGGTCATGCCCTTGAAGGGTATGGCGTGGCTGCCGGGGAGGCAATCGCACGGCCCGGCAGGGCGCCGGGCGGGGCGCCGGGCGGCCGGCCCGGCCATCGCTGGGCAGGTGTGACGGTTGACACAGGTCCGGTTCCGATGCCAACGCCGGACTGTGCCGGTAAGGATGAGGGGTCGTTAGTCTAGCTTACGGGTGGCATTCGGGTGGCGTCGAGAGAACGGCAGGGCACGGACGTGCGGGCGGGTCGGGATGTGCTGCTGCGCGGGCTGCGGGTGCTCGGTGTCGGGATCCGGGAGCAGCCCCGGATCTTTAGCGTCGCGGTCGCCGGCAGCATCCTGTTCAGCCTGCTGGTGGTCGCCACCGCGTACGTGGTCGGCGCGGTGGTCGGCGACGTGGCGGTGCCCGCGATCGACGCCGGGCGGCCGGAGGCGGGCGCGCTGGCGCTGGCCGCCGCCGCACTGGTCGGGCTCAGCGTGCTGCGGGTGGGCGGCATGTTCGCGCGCCGGATCGGCGCCGGCTACATGCAGTTCCGCCTGCAGGCCGCGTACCGGCGCCGGGTCACCCGGCGCTACCTGTCCCTTCCGGTGGCCTGGCACCACCGCAACGCCACCGGCACCCTGCTCTCGAACGCCAACTCGGACGTGGAGGCGACCTGGTTCACGATCGCGCCGCTGCCGTTCGCGGTCGGCACGGTGGTGATGCTGTTCGGTGCGGTCGGGTCGGTGTTCGTGGCGGACGTGGCGCTCGGCCTGGTGGCCCTGGCGATCTTCCCGGCGCTGCTGGTGCTCAACATCTTCTACTCCCGCCGGATGGCGCCCCGGCAGGCGCTCGCCCAGCAGCTGCGGGCGGAGGTCAGCGCGATCGGGCACGAGAGCTTCGACGGGGCGCTGGTGGTCAAGACGATGGGGCGGGAGGCCGAGGAGACCCAGCGGTTCCGGGAACGGGCCGAGGACCTGCGAGACGCGCTGATCCGGGTCGGCCGGCTGCGGGGGCTGTTCGACCCGCTGCTAGAGGCGCTGCCACACCTCGGCACGCTGGCGGTGCTGCTGGTCGGGACGGCTCGGTTGCGACAGGGCGCGATCGACGTGACCGAGCTGGTCAGCGTGGCGTACCTGTTCACCGTGCTGGCCTTCCCGGTGCGCGCGATCGGGTGGGTGCTGGGCGAGCTGCCGCGCAGCGTGGCCGGCTGGGACCGGGTGCAGCGGGTGCTGTCGGCGACCGGGCAGATGCGGTACGGGCAGCAGTCGCCGGCCGGTGGCCCCGGGCCGGCCAGCCTGCGGTTCGCGCAGGTCGGCTTCCGGTACGAGGGCGCCGGCTCGCCGGTGCTGCGGGACGTGTCGTTCGAGGTGCCGGCCGGCCGGACCGTCGCACTGGTCGGTGCGACCGGGTCGGGCAAGTCCACGATCGCCAGCCTGGCCTGCCGGCTGGTCGACCCGGACCCGGGCACCATCTCGCTGGACGGCACCGACCTAAGGGAGCTGACCGCCGCCAGCCTGGCCGGCACCATCGCACTGGTCCCGCAGGTGCCGTTCGGGTTCGACGACACGGTGCGGGAGAACGTATCGCTGGACCGGGTGCTGGACGGGCACAGCATCGACGACTCCGCGGTTTGGCAGGCGCTGCGGCTGGCGCAGGCGGACGGGTTCGTGGCGGCGCTGCCGGACGGTCTGGACACAGTGGTCGGAGAGCGGGGCACCAGCCTGTCCGGTGGGCAGCGGCAGCGGCTCACGCTGGCCCGGGCACTGGCCGGCCAGCCGCGGCTGCTGATCCTGGATGACGCCACCAGCGCGGTCGACCCGCGGGTAGAGGCGGCGATCCTGGCCGGGCTGCGGAGTGGCGGCACGTCCATCCTGGTGGTCGCCTACCGGCGGGCCACGATCGCGCTCGCCGACCGGGTGGTCTACCTGGAGCACGGCCGGGTGGCGGCCCACGGCACCCACACCGACCTGCTGGCCCGGGTGCCCGGGTACGCGAACCTGGTCACCGCGTACGAGCGGGCCGAGGCCGAGCGGGAGCGGGAACGGGCCTGGGACGAGACTCTGCCGCCGGACTCCGAACCGGACCGGCCGCCGGCGGGGGTGGCCGGGTGACCGCCACGCTGGGGGTTCAGGAGCGCGACGAGACCATCCTGCAGACCATGCGGCGCGGGCTGGCGCTGTCTCCGGAGCTGCGCGCGGGGCTTGCCGGCACGCTCGCGTTCGCGCTGGTGTCGATGGCCGGGCGGGTGGCGGTGCCGGTGGCGATCCAGCAGGGCATCGACCGCGGCCTGCGGGCCGAGGGCGGTCCGGACGTCGGGATGGTCGGGCTGATCGTGGTGCTCACCATGGCGACCCTGACCGTCACTACCGCCTGCGGCTACGCCATGATGGTGCGGCTGTTCACGGTCACCGAGACCGCGCTGGCCGCGGTCCGGGTCCGGGCGTTCCGGCACGTGCACGACCTGTCGATGCTGCACCAGCAGGCCGAGCGGCGCGGCTCGCTGGTCTCCCGGGTCACCAGCGACGTCGACGTCATCACCCAGTTCCTGCAGTTCGGCGGCGTGATCCTGCTGGTCAGCTTCGGGCAGCTGACGGTTGCGCTGGTGGTGATGGCGGTCTACTCCTGGCAGCTGACGCTGGTGGTGCTCGGGGCGTTCGTCCCGGCCGCCCTGCTGATCCGGATCTTCCAGCGCCGGCTGGCCAGGGCGTATGGGGCGGTGCGCAAGCGGCTCGGGGAGATGCTGGCGGTGATCGGGGAGAGCATCGTCGGGGCGGAGGTGATCCGGGCCTACGGGGTGGCGGCGCGGACCTCGGTGCGGCTCGACACGTCGATCGATGCCCACCGGCTGGCGCAGCAGCGGGCGATCCGGACCAGCGTGTTCAGCTTCTCGACCGGCGAGCTGGCGGCCGGGGTGGCGCTGGCCGGGGTGGTGCTGCTCGGGGTCCGGCTGGGCGCGGACGGGACCCTGACGGTCGGGCAGTTCACCGCGTTCCTGTTCCTGGTCACGCTGTTCATCCAGCCGGTGCAGATTTTCACCGAGGTGCTCAACGAGGCGCAGAACGCGGTCGCCGGCTACCGGCGGGTGCTGGACGTGCTGGACCTGGAACCGGACGTGGCCGACCCGGCGCTGGACGCCGCGAACGGGCATGGGCAGTCGCTGCCGTCCGGCCCGCTGGACGTAACCTTCGCCGGGGTCGGGTTCCGCTACCCGGGCAGCGCCACCGAGGCGCTGGCCGACATCGACCTGGAGATCCCGGCCAAGACCCGGGTGGCGGTGGTGGGGGAGACCGGCAGCGGCAAGACCACGTTCGCGAAGCTGCTGACCCGGCTGATGGACCCGACCCGGGGGCAGGTGCGGCTGGGCGACGTGCCGCTGCCGGAGGTCCGGTTCGACTCGCTGCGCTCCCGGGTGGTGATGGTGCCGCAGGACGGGTTCCTGTTCGACGCGTCGGTGGCCGACAACGTCCGGTTCGCCCGGCCGACCCTGACCGACGCCGACCTGTCGCTGGCCTTCGCCGAGCTCGGCCTGTCCGACTGGGTGGAGAGCCTGCCCGACGGCATGGACGCCAAGGTGGGCGAGCGAGGGGAGGCGCTCAGCGTCGGGGAGCGGCAGCTGGTCGCGCTGGCCCGGGCGTACGTGGCCGACCCGGACCTGCTGGTGCTGGACGAGGCGACCAGCGCGGTCGACCCGGCCACCGAGGTCCGGCTGCAGCGGGCGCTGGACGCGGTCACCCGCGGCCGCACCACGGTGGCGATCGCGCACCGGCTCTCCACCGCCGAGGCGGCCGACGAGGTGATCGTGGTCGACCAGAGCCGGGTGGTGCAGCGGGGCCGGCACGCGGACCTGGTGGCCGACCCGGACTCGGTCTACGGCAAGCTGCACGCCTCCTGGCTGGAACAGACCCGCTGACGCCGGTGGATCGGTCGATCATGGACGGTCGCCGGAAGCCTGGCCTCACGCGACCCCGTCACCGCCGGTCGGGCAATGAACGGTCAGGAAAGCTCGCCGGTGAAGTAGCGCTGCAGGTTCGGCGCGACCGCCGCGACGACGGTCTCCCGCGGGGCGCTGGCCAGCGGCTCGAACCGCAGCACATACCTGGTCACCGCGAGCCCGAACAGCTGGCTGGCCGCCAGGGTGGCGCGCAGCGGCACCTCGGCCGGGTCGATCGCTCCGCCGAGGCTCTGCATCGCCCGCCGGATCACCTGCACCGCGAAGAACTCCCGGACCAGCCGGGCCGAGACCCGGTTCGCGAACGCCCGGCGCAGCAGCGCCTCGAACGCCGGGCCGGTGACCGGATGCTCCCACACCGACAGGAAGGTCTCGAGCAGCCGCCGGCCGAGCCCGTCCACCCCACCGGCGACCAGCTTCGGGATCAGCTCGGCCGGGTCGACTGGGGGCTGCACGGTCGCCAGGAACAGCTGCTCCTTGGTGCCGAAGTAGTGGTGGACCAGCGCCGGGTCGACCCCGGCGCTGGTCGCGATCGCCCGGATCGACGCGCCGTCGTAGCCGCGGTCGGCGAACGCCTCCCGGGCCGCGGCCAGGATCACCTCCCGGGTGTCCTGCTTGCCGGGGCGGCGCCCGGTCCGTCGTGCCATGCCGGCCACCGGCTACGGGGTGCGGCGGCGCAGCGTGGTGGCGCCGAGCGCCAGGGCGACCACCACGACCCCGGCCACGATCGCCAGGTCCCGCCACATCAGACCGGTCGGCTCTGCGCTGACGCCGACCTCCTGCAGCGCCTCCACGGAGTAGGACAGCGGCATCGCGTTGCTGACTCCTGCCAGCCAGCCGGCCATCTCGCCGCGCGGCACGAACAGCCCGCACAGCAGGATCTGCGGGATCGCCACCACCGGCATGAACTGCACCGCCTGGAACTCGGTGCGCGCGAACGCACTGCACAGCAGCCCGAGCGCCACCCCCAGCACGGCGTTGGCCACCGCGATCAGGATCACCAGCCCCAGGCTGCCGGCGGTGTCCAGCCCGAGCAGCCAGTACGCGAGGGCGGCGGCGACGGTGGCCTGCACGGCGGCCGCCAGCCCGAACGCGATTCCGTACCCGAACAGCAGATCCAGCTTGCCCACCGGGGTGGTGAACAGCCGCTCCAGGGTGCCGGTGGTGCGCTCGCGGAGCATCGCGATGCTGGTGATCAGGAACATCAGGATGAACGGGAAGATCCCGAGCATGATCAGCGCGACCCGGTCGAAGGTCCGGTCCTGCTCCTCGAACATGAAGAAGAGCAGGGTGAGCAGCACGATCGGCACCACCAGCATCAGCGCGATAGTGCGCCGGTCGTGGCGGAGCTGGCGCAGGATCCGCCGGGTGGTGCTGGCCAGAATCCGGGTGGACATCAGGAACCCTCCTCCGTGCGGTTCCGGACCAGGGTCAGGAACGCCTGGTCGAGGTCGTCGGTGCCGGCGGCGGCCTTGACCGCGGCCGGGGTGTCGTCGGCGATGATCTCGCCTTCCCGGATCAGCAGCAGCCGGTCACACCGGTTCGCCTCGTCCATCACGTGGCTGGACACCAGCAGGGTGGCGCCGTCGTCGGCGAGCTGGCGGAACCGTTTCCACAGCTCGTCGCGCAGCACCGGGTCCTGCCCGACGGTCGGCTCGTCGAGCACCAGGAGCTCCGGCCGGCTGACCAGCGCGCAGGCCAGCGAGGCCCGGCTGTGCTGGCCGCCGGACAGGGTGCCGACCAGCTGCCGGGCTTGGTCGGCCAGCCCGACGTCGCGGATGGTCTGGTCCGCGTCGTCGCTGGCGATGCCGTACAGCGAGGCGAAGTAGCGCACGTTCTCCCGCACCGTCAGGTCGGCGTAGACGCTGGGCGACTGGGTCAGGTAGCCGATCGTGCGGCGCAGCGCGGGTGACCCGGCCGGCCGGCCGAGCACGGTGACCCGGCCGGAACGCACCACCTGCACGCCCACGATCGCCCGCATCATGGTCGTCTTGCCGCTGCCGCTCGGGCCGAGCAGCCCGGTGATGACCCCCCGCTGGATCTGGGCGCTGATGCCGTGCAGCACCTCCCGCCCGCCGCGCCGGATGACGAGTTCCCGGACCTCGACCGCGGTGTCCATGTGCGTACCTCCGTTCCCGCCCTTAATTCAACGTCCGTTGAACTCAACGATAGGTGAATTGTGGGCGGCTGGCAACCCGGACACGACACAGCGCCGGTGGCCGTCGCCGCCGGCGCTGTGTCGGGTCCGCGCGCGGAGCCGGCTACAGGGCCAGCACCCGCTCCAGGAACTCGCGGTAGCGGCGCATCGCCACCCGCATCGTCTCGGTGTCCACCCGGCCGTCGTCGCGGTACGGGTCGAGGGAGTCCTGCGCCTCGAGCAGCGCGTCCGCCAGCTCGTGCACCGCCTCGGTGACCAGCCCCTTGGCGCCGGCCACGGCGGCCTCCGGGTCGTCGATGAACTGCACCTGCAGGTCCCGCCACTGGTCGCGAAGGCGGTCCGCGGCGTCCTGCGCCCACAGGGCGATCGTGCTCTCGGCCACGTCACCCGGGCGCCCGGGCGCCGGGTTCGCGCTGGGCGCGGTCACGGCGGCGGGCTCGGTCACGGCGGTAGGCTCGGCGGGCGCGGCCGGCGTGGTGAAGCCGACCACGGGCTCGGCCAGATCTACCGGCGGCTCGGCCAGGCCGGTCGCGGACGCCGCCAGCGAAGGTGCGGCGACCGGCGCTGACAGCGGTTCGGACTCGACGCGTGGCGTGGCCGGGGCGGGCTCCGGCGGGTAGCCCCGGGGGTTAGCCGGCGACCAGGTCATCTTCGCCATCTCGCTGGTCCAGTGTGGTGGGGTGGGTTCGACCATCTGGGAAACCTCCGGGTCGGCTGGGTCTGGGATGCCGGGATCGTCATCCCAGATGCGGTCGGTGGTCAATGGAGCATCGCCGGGGCTGGCCTCCATCGGCGCGGTGGCCAGGTCGGTCTCGGCGGCGAGATCGGCTGCGGACGGCTCTGGTGCAGGTGCCGGTTCGACCAGGTCGAGCGGTTCCGGATCGATCACAGTGGCCGGTTCTACCGGCTCTGGTAGCCCCGGTTCGGTGTCGACGGTCAGCTCTGGCGCGGTCGGCTCAGCCGAGTCCGGTGCGCCCGGGTCGGCCACCAGCTCGGCGGTCTCGGCGGCCACATCGGCGGTATCGCCAGCGGTATCGCCGGCGACGTCGGTGTCGAAGGCCAGGTCGGCGGTGGTCTCGGCGGCGACGTCTGTGTCGACGGCCAGGTCGGTCGTCTCGGCGGCCAGGTCGGTGGTGTCGGCTTCTGGCTCGGCCAGGTCGGCGGGGTCGGCCGCTGGCTCGGCATCGGTAGGTGCCGCCAGCACGGCGGTCTCGGCCGGCTCCAGCTCGGAGGCCGGCTCGGCGAAGGCCGGTCCCCCCGCTTCACCGTTGCGGCCGTTGTCCATCGGGGGCCTGATCATCGGGACCTCGGAGGTCGGCTCGTCGAGCACGGTCGCGTCGACCGGAGGGCGCTGGGCCGGCAACACACCACGCAGGTCGGTCATTGTCGGCTCATCCTCCGCCGCCTCAGGGGAATAGGGATACATGGGGTCCTCCGCTCGCTAGCTCCTGCGCCAACCTACCGTCCGGACGCAACCGGCACAGCCCCCCGACGGGGTCGGATGCCCGACCCCCCAGAACCATGCCCGGAGGTGCCAGGAAGGCGTGCCAAGATGAACACCGTGAGCGAACCGAACGAGCCAGCGCCACCCGGCCTCGACCCGCGGATCGCGGCCCGGCTGCGCCGCGACCGGGACGGGCTGGTGGCCGCGGTGGTGCGCCAGCACGACACCGGCGAGGTGCTGATGCTCGCGTGGATGGACGACGAAGCGCTGCACCGGACCCTGAGCACCGGCCGGGCCACGTACTGGTCGCGCAGCCGGGCCCGGCACTGGGTGAAGGGCGAGACCTCCGGACATCACCAGTACGTGCGGTCGGTGGCGCTCGACTGCGACGGCGACGCGGTGCTGGTCAGCGTCGACCAGGTCGGGCCGGCCTGCCACACCGGCGCGCGGACCTGCTTCCACGATGAGCTGCTCCGGGCGGCGGCGTGACCAGCGGGGTGGTGGTTCCGGACCTGGCCAGCTTCCGGGCGCAGGCGAGCCGGCGGCGGGTAGTCCCGGTCACCCGGCGGCTGCTGGCGGACGGCGAGACGCCGGTCGGGGTCTACCGGAAGCTGGCCGGCGGTCCGGGTACGTTCCTGCTGGAGTCCGCGGAGCAGGGCGCCGGCACGGCGTGGTCGCGCTACTCGTTCGTCGGCGTGCGCAGCGCCGCCACCCTCACCGAGCGGGCCGGGCGAGCGGTCTGGCTGGGAACCCCGCCGGCCGGGGTGCCGGTCACCGGCGACCCGGCGGCGGCGCTGGCCGGGACGATCGCGGCGCTGGCCGCGCCGGAACCGGGCCGGGATCCGGAACCGGGCCGGGATCCGGAACCGGAACCCGGCCGGGCCGACCTGCCGCCGCTGACCGGCGGGATGGTCGGCTACCTGAGCTATGACCTGGTCCGGCGGTTCGAGCGGCTGCCCGAGCTCACCCATGACGACCTGCGGCTGCCCGAGCTCGGGATGCTGCTCGCCACCGACCTGGTGGTGCTGGACCACTACGACGGGTCGGCGACCCTGGTGGCGAACGCGATCCTGCCGCCCTCCCCGGAGCCGGCGCAGCTCGACGCCGCGTACCATCACGCGGTCGGCCGGCTGGACGCGATGACCACTGCCCTGTCCCGACCGCTGCCGCCACTGATCTCCACGGTGGACCGGCCCGGCCGGACCGGGTTCGCTAGCCGCACTCCGGACGGCGAGTACCCGAAGGCAGTGGCGGCGGCCAAGGAGGCGATCCGGGCCGGCGAGTGCTTCCAGATCGTGCCCTCCCAGCGGTTCGAGCGGGACACCACCGCCGATCCGCTGGACATCTACCGGGTGCTGCGGACCACCAACCCCAGCCCGTACATGTACCTGCTGCGCTACGACGACTTCGACATCGTCGGCTCCTCCCCGGAGGCGCACCTGCGGGTCACGGTGGCCCCGGACGGCCGGCGGCGGGCGCTGCTGCACCCGATCGCTGGCACCCGCCCGCGCGGCGCCACCGCTTCGCAGGACGCGGCGCTCGCCGCCGAGCTGCTCGCCGACCCGAAGGAGCGCGCCGAGCACGTGATGCTGGTCGACCTCGGCCGCAACGACCTGGGCCGGGTGTGCCGGCCGGGCACGGTGCAGGTGCCGGAGCTGGCCACGATCGAGCGGTACAGCCACGTCATGCACATCGTCTCGACGGTGGTGGGTGAGCTGCGGGAGGAGTGCAGCGCGTTCGACGCGCTGGCGGCGACCTTCCCGGCCGGCACCCTGTCCGGGGCGCCGAAGGTACGCGCGATGGAGATAATCGAGGAGCTGGAGCCGACCCGCCGCGGGCTCTACGGTGGCACCGTGGGCTACCTCGGGTTCGGTGGCGACCTGGACATGGCGATCGCGATCCGGACCGCCCTGCTGCGCGCCGGTCGGGCGTATGTGCAGGCCGGCGGGGGAGTGGTCGCCGACTCCGACCCGGCCGCCGAGGAGGCCGAGAGCCGGAACAAGGCCGCCACCGTGCTGTCGGCGATCGCCGCCGCCGAGACCCTGAAGCCGGCCCGATGACGGCCCAGTGTGGGTCGGTTGGGGCCGGTCAGGCCGGCGACGCCGGGTCCCGCGCGAGCGCCGCGCTTCCCAGGCGGGGGAACGGTGCGGTGGAGAAGATCACTTCGACCTGCACCTCGAAGTGCTCGGCGAGCTTGAGCGCCAGGTAGAGGTTGGGGCTGTACTCGCCCCGCTCCAGGTAGCCGATGGTCTGGTAGTGCACGCCGAGCGCCTCGGCAAGCTGTCGGCGGGTGATGCCACGCTCGGCGCGGAGCATCGCGATCCGGTTGTAGACGACCTCGCTCATGTCCCGATGCTCTCGTCAGCCGCGCCACTGCAGGGCCGCATGGCGCCGCTCCTCCACGGCCCGAGCAGGGTCACCACCTCGCCGCGCCCGACGGTGAAGTGGGCTCCGTCGAGCACGTCCTTCGACCCGTACCGCATCGCAAGGCCGCGGACCACGATCGCCGGAGCGTCGTCCAGCTCGTGCACCACCATCGCTCCCATCCTATCCGTCGTGCAGGTGATAGTAGCACTACTACGGAACACCATAGGAATATAGCCGCTGCGGCGGCCCGTACTGTGATATCGGTGCGATCCCCGACCGCGACGACAGCTCCGCGCGCGAGCGCGCGGAGCCTGCTGCTGGTCGCGCTGGCATGCGCGGCCGGGGCGGTGCTCGCCCTGGTGGCCGCCGCCCGCCCCTGGGCGGTGGAGGTGGCGGTACGGCCACCGCCGCTGCCCGAGCTGCGGACCGCCCGCAGCGGTGGCGACCTGTATCCGTGGCTGCCGGCGCTGGCGTGGGTGGGGCTGACCGGGGCCGGTGCGTTGCTGGCCACCCGGGGAGCGGTCCGGCGGCTGACCGGCGGCCTGCTGCTCCTGGCCGGTGCCGGGCTGGCGTTCGGCGCCGGCGTCGGCGCGGCCGGGCCCGGCATCGGCGGCGGCGCCGGTGCGTCGCCGGCCTGGCCGGTGCTGACCGGGCTGGGCGGGGTGGCAATGGCCGCCGCCGGCGGTGCGGCGGTCCTGCTCAGCCGGCACTGGCCGGCGATGAGCGCCCGGTACGACCGGGCGGCGGCCGGGCGGCCGGACCGGGCTGGGCGGGGCGCTGGATCGACGCCGGTGGCTCGTTCCGCGGAGCGTCCGGACGCGCTGTGGGACGCCCTGGACCGGGGCGAGGATCCGACCGACCGGTGAGGGTGGGCATTATGCCTCAGTCGGTACGGTGAGGTCGGTCATACCCCCGGATTAGTGGTGGTGACCGACCGGCCTAGCATCAGGCGCAATGGCAAGCCCTGCGAGGGGAGTCTTTGGTGGCGGCTGGGCAGGCAGGCCCGCACTCTGCGAGCAGGCTCGACGACATCGTCGCCGGGGTGCGTGAGCAGGTCGAGGCCCGGCAAGCGCAAGTCCCGCTGGAGCAGCTGCGAGAACGGGTGGCCGCCGCACCGGATGTGCGCGATGCGTACAGTGTGCTGCGCCGGGCCGGGGTCGGGGTGATCGCCGAGATCAAGCGGTCCTCTCCGTCGGCCGGGCCGCTGGCCGAGATCCCGGACGCCGCCGCCCTGGCCGGGGAGTACGCGGCCGGTGGCGCCCGCTGCATCAGTGTGCTGACCGAGCCGCAGTGGTTCGGCGGGTCACTGGACGACCTGGCCGCGGTGCGCTCCGCCGTGGAGGTGCCGGTGCTGCGCAAGGACTTCGTGGTCTCCAGCTACCAGGTGCACGAGTCCCGCGCGTACGGTGCCGACCTGGTGCTGCTGATCGTGGCCGCCCTGGAGCAGAAGGTGCTGATCGGGCTCCGGGAGCGGATCGAGTCGCTGGGGATGACCGCGCTGATCGAGGTGCACGACGAGGACGAGGCCGATCGGGCGCTGGAGGCGGGTGCCCGGGTGATCGGGGTGAACGCCCGCAACCTGCGCACCATGGAGGTCGACCGGTCGGTGTTCGAACGGGTCGCGCCCGGGCTGCCCAACCAGGTGGTGAAGATCGCCGAGTCCGGGGTGCGCGGGCCGCACGACCTGATCCGGTACGCGTCGGCCGGCGCCGACGCGGTGCTGGTCGGGGAGGGCCTGGTGCGGCAGAAGAGTCCGCGGGACGCGGTGGCCGAGCTGGTCACCGCCGGCAGCCACCCAGCAACCCCCCGCCCGGTCCGATGACCGCCGCCGCTGTCCCCACTGCGGTCGGCCACTTCGGACAGTACGGTGGCCGGTTCGTTCCGGAGGCGCTGGTCAAGGCGCTGGACGAGCTCGGCGCCTCTCATCGCGAGGCGTCCCGTGACCCGGAGTTCCAGGCCACGCTGGCCGGGATGCTGCGCGACTACGCCGGGTGCCCGTCGCCGCTCTACGAGGCCGGGCGGCTGTCGGCCGAGCTGGGCGCCCGGGTGCTGCTCAAGCGGGAGGACCTGAACCACACCGGTGCCCACAAGATCCGCAACGTACTGGGGCAGGCGCTGCTGACCCGGCGGATGGGCAAGACTCGGGTGATCGCCGAGACCGGCGCCGGCCAGCACGGCGTCGCGGCCGCCACCGCCTGCGCGTACCTGGATCTGGAGTGCGTGGTCTACATGGGCGAGGTGGACACCCAGCGGCAGGCGCTGAACCTGGCCCGGATGCGGATGCTCGGCGCCACCGTGGTGCCGGTGACCACCGGTTCCCGGACGCTCAAGGACGCGATCAACGAGGCGCTGCGGGACTGGGTGGCCAACGTCGACCGGACCCACTACCTGCTGGGCACCGCGGCCGGGCCGCATCCGTTCCCGGCGCTGGTGCGCGACTACGTGCGCGGGATCGGGGTGGAGGCGCGGGCGCAGTGCCAGGCGCTGACCGGTGGCCTGCCGGACGCGGTCGCGGCGTGTGTCGGCGGCGGGTCGAACGCGATCGGGTCGTTCCACGCCTTCCTCGACGACCCGGCGGTGCGGCTGTACGGGTTCGAGGCCGGCGGCGACGGGGTGGCGACCGGCCGGACCGCGGCGTCGGTGACCGGCGGCTCCCCGGGGGTGCTGCACGGCGCCCGGACCTACGTGCTGCAGGACGCCGACGGTCAGACCGTGGAGTCGCACTCGATCTCGGCCGGGTTGGACTACCCGGCGATCGGGCCCGAGCACGCGTGGCTGCACGACACCGGGCGGGCGGTCTACCGTCCGGTCGACGACGCGGACGCGATGGCCGCGTTCGGGCTGCTGTGCCGCACCGAGGGGATCATCCCGGCGATCGAGAGCGCGCACGCACTGGCCGGTGCGGGACAGGTGATCCCGGAGCTGGCGGCGGAGCTGGGCCGCCCGCCGACCGTGATCGTCACCCTGTCCGGGCGCGGGGACAAGGACATGGCCACCGCCGGTAGCTGGTTCGGTCTGCTGGACGACCAGAAAGCGATCGGATGAGCAGCCGGCCGCCAGCGAGCGGAGCGAAGCGTAGCGAGCGGTCAAGCGGCCGGCCTGGCACTGGAGTCGCGTTCGAGCAGGCGCGGGCGCAGGGGCGGGCGGTGCTGGTCGGCTACCTGCCGGCCGGGTTCCCGACGGTGGCCGGCGCGGTGGCGGCGATCCGGGCGATGGTCGAGGCCGGGGTGGACCTGGTCGAGGTGGGGCTGCCCTACTCCGACCCGGTGATGGACGGGCCAGTGATCCAGCGGGCGACCGAGGCCGCGCTGGCCGGCGGGGTGCGTACCGCCGACACCCTGCGTACGGTCGAGTCGGTGGTGGCCGCCGCCGGCGGCGCTGTGCCGGTGCTGGTGATGACCTACTGGAACCCGATCGAGCGGTACGGGGTGGACCGGTTCGCCCGGGACCTGGCCGCGGCCGGCGGCGCCGGGCTGATCACCCCGGACCTGCTGCCGGAGGAGGCCGGGGACTGGCTGGCCGCCGCCGATGCGCACCGGCTGGACCGGGTGTTCCTGGTCGCGCCCTCGTCCACCGAGCAGCGGCTGGCGGTCACCGCGGCGGCCTGCCGGGGGTTCGTGTACGCGGCGGCGCTGATGGGCGTGACCGGTGCCCGGGAGCAGGTCTCGCAGGCGGCGCCGGAGCTGGTGGCCCGGGTGCGGGCGGCCGCGCCGGCGGTGCCGGTCGGGGTCGGGCTCGGAGTCCGGGACGGCGCCCAGGCCGCCACGGTCGCCGGCTACGCCGACGCGGTGATCGTCGGCAGCGCGCTGGTCAACCTGCTGCTGGAGGCGCCCGACGAAGCCACCGGGCGGGACCGGCTGCGCGCGCTCACCGCCGAGCTGGCCGCCGGTGTCCGCGAGCTGCGCTCCGCCCCCGCCGCCCCCGTCGATGTTGGAGTCGCGGTGGGCAACAAGTCCGACCGGGCCGGCTAAGTAAGACGGCGGCTTTTCAGACGACAGCTGCGATCGCTTCCGGGAGCTCGGGCTCGGCGTTGCGCTGGACCACCCGCAGCACCCCGGAGCGGGCCGCCACCGCGTCCTCGATCGCGGCCCGGGTGGTGGCGGTCATCGGGGCCGGCAGGTCGATCGGGTCGTGCCAGGACAGCCGGCGGATCCGGCCCGGCGCGTTGACGGTCGCCTCGCCCGCGCCGCAGCGGCCCCGGAACACGTGCATCAGCACGTCCGGCAGGCCCTCCCCACAGGTGTCGCCGGTCAGCTGGTAGATGCCGACCAGGTCGACGATGTCGGTCTCCATGCCGGTCTCCTCCCGGATGTCCCGGATCGCGGCCTGGACCGGACTCTCGCCGGGGCGGATCTTCCCGCCCGGCAGGCCCCACAGTCGGTGACCCTGGCTCTGCTGGCAGAGCAACACGCGGCCGGCGGGGTCGGTGACCACGGCGCCGACCGCGGAGGTAAGCGAGCTCATGGGGCCAGGGTAGGACGGATCTGGCCCGGTGGACACCCCGACGCACGGGTTCCCGGGCGACGGCCGGGCGGGGTAGCGTAGGCACCCGTGACCCTCGCTTCCATTCCCAGCCCGACCACCGCCGTCTGGGACCTCGGCGGTGTGCCGATCCGGGCGTACGCGCTGTTCATCGTCGCCGGAATCATCGTGGCCTGCGTGGTCACCGAGGCCCGGCTGCGCGCCCGCGGCGCCCCCCGCTACACGGTGCTGGACTTGGCGGTCTGGGCGGTTCCGTTCGGGATCGTCGGCGCCCGGCTGTACCACGTGATCACCTCGCCGGACCGGTTCTTCGGCGAGGGCGGCTCGCCGGTCGAGATCCTCTACGTCTGGAACGGTGGGCTGGGGATCTGGGGCGGCATCGCCGGTGGCGCGGTCGGAGTCTGGCTGGCCTGCCGGCAGATGAAGCTGCCGTTCCGGGTGGTGGCGGACGCCTCGGCGGTGGGGATCCCGCTGGCCCAGGCGGTCGGGCGGCTGGGGAACTGGTTCAACAACGAGCTGTACGGAGCCCGGACCACCCTGCCGTGGGGCCTTGAGGTGCACCAGATGGAGGACGGCCAGGCGGTGCCGAACTCGGTGAACGGGGAGCTGGTCCTGCCGGGGCTGTACCATCCGGCCTTCCTGTACGAGGCGCTGTGGAGCATCGGGGTGGCGATCCTGGTCTGGCAGGTGGGCAACTGGCTGCGGCTGGGCCGGGGCCGGCAGTTCGCCCTCTACGTCATGGCCTACACGGCCGGGCGGTTCTGGATCGAGCTGCTGCGCATCGACGACACCGCCGACGTGCCGACCCTCGACGCGGCCGACACCGTGATGACGATCCTCGGTCAGCGGGTCAACGTGTGGGTCTCGGCGCTGGTCTTCCTCGGCGCGCTGGTCTACTTCCTCCGGGTGCGCGGCCCGCAGGAGTTTCTGGTTCCGGTCGACGAGGACCGCGGGTTCCGGGTGGTGACCGAGCCGGAGTTCCGGCAGTGGGAGCTGACCGCGGCGGAGCCGGCCGATCCGACCGGCGCGCCAGCACCGGAGGAGCCGACCGGGCCGGTGACGGGTGACGAGCCGACGGCGCGGGTCACCGGCGAGCCGCCGCCCGGCGCCACCCGGCGCGGCCCCGACGACGACGCCTAGGCCGCGGGATGCCTGCCGCACGATCGGCGGTGGTGGTCGGCGCGGGGATCGGAGGGCTGGCCGTGGCCGGTGCGCTGGCCCGGACCGGCTGGCGAGTGACCCTGCTGGAGCGCTCCGAGCGGCTGCGCGGCGAGCCGACCGCGCTGCTGCTGTGGCCGGGCGGGGTGCGGGCGTTGCACGCGCTCGGCCTGGGCCGGGGCCTGGCCGCGATCGCCACCGCGGCGCCGGACCGCGGGCTGCGGCGTCCGGACGGGCAGTGGCTGGTCTCCCCGCGCGCCGAGCCGGCCGGAGCCGACCGCGAGCCGCTGCTGGTGCACGCCGAGGACCTGCACGACACGCTGTTCGCCGGTCTCGGTGACCAGCTGGAGATCCGCACCGGGGTCACCGTGCGCGGTCCTGCCACCGGCGACCGGCCAGCGGTGACCGACGGGCGGCACACCTGGACCGGCGACCTGGTGGTCGCGGCCGACGGCCTGGACAGCGTGCTGCGGCCCCGGGTGGCGCGCTGCAGCACCGTGGTTTCGGCCGGCGCGACCGCCTGGCGGGCGGTGATCCCCTGGTACCGGGCGCCGCGGCTGCCGGCCGACCTAGCCACCGACGGGCACACTTACCGGCCCGGCTACCAGTTCTTCTCGGCCTCGCTGGGAGACCGGGGATCGGCCGGCGCCTCCCGCCGCGGCGGCCGGTACTGGCGCGCCACGGTCACCGGCGCACCCCGGCCGGAGCCGCCGGCCACCCAGCTCGACCTGCTGCGCCGGTGGTTCGACGGCTGGCACGCACCGATCGGGGAGCTGCTGGCGGCCACCGAGCCGGATGACCTGCTGCAGCGGGAGCTGCGGGTGGTCCGCCCCGCCCCGAGCCGGTACGCGGCGCCGGTCGGGGACGGTGCGCTGGTGCTGCTCGGGGACGCCGCGCACCCGCTGGCCGAGCACCTCGGGCAGGGCGCGTGCCTGGCGCTGGAGGACGCCGCGACGCTGGTCGCCGGGGTCCGGGAGGCGGTGCCCGGGGCGCCGCTGCGGGCGGCGGTCGCCGGCTACGACGCGGCCCGCCGGGCCCGGGTGGCCGAGGTGCTGCGCCGCTCCCGCCGGCTGGCCGCCACCGGCCCGCTGGCCCGCCGCCCCCCGGCCCAGGCCCGCCGCCGGGACCGGGCCGCCGCCGCGGCAACCGACTGGCAGCCCCCGCCCGGATAACGCTCTCCGAGCTGGTCGCGGCCTGAGCGATCGCTTAGACTCGCTAGGCAGACCCGCTAGATCAGGGCCGATGACGTCCCTGCCGGAACACCAGCAGAGACGTCAGGAGGCCCGATGGCTTCGCCGTATCCTCAGCCTGCCCGCGATCACGGACTGTACGATCCCGCGTACGAGCATGACGCCTGTGGCGTGGCGCTGGTCGCCGACCTGCACGGCCGCCGCAGCCACGACGTCCTCGCCCGCGGGCTGACCGCGCTGCGCCGGCTCGACCACCGGGGCGCCCGCGGCGCCGAACCGGACACCGGGGACGGGGCCGGCATCCTGCTGCAGGTGCCGGACGCGCTCTGCCGGGCGGTGGCCGGCGTCGCCCTGCCACCGCCGGGTCAGTACGCGACTGGGCTGGTGTTCCTGCCGGCCGACCCCGAAGGAGCCCGACAAGCAATTCGGGTGTTCGAGAAGTACGCCCGGGCCGAGCGGGTCGAGATCCTGGCCTGGCGGGACGTGCCGACCGACCCGACCGGGCTGGGGGCGACCGCGCGGGCCGCCCAGCCGGCGATCCGGCAGGTGTTTCTCACCGCGGCCGGGCGCACCGGGATGGCGCTGGAGCGGGCGGTCTGGTGCCTGCGCAAGCAGACCGAGCGGGAGACCCGGCAGCGCGGCGTGCCCGCGTACTTCCCGTCCCTGTCCGGGCGCACCATGGTCTACAAGGGAATGCTCACCCCCGGCCAGCTGGCCACCTACTTCCCGGACCTGACCGACCCGCGGCTGGTCTCGGCGATCGCGCTGGTGCACTCCCGGTTCTCGACCAACACCTTCCCGTCCTGGCCGCTGGCCCACCCGTACCGGCTGGTCGCCCACAACGGCGAGTTCAACACGATCCGCGGCAACAAGAACTGGATGGCCGCGCGGGAGGCGCTGCTGGCCTCGCCGCGGCTGCCCGGTGAGCTGCGCCGGGTGTTCCCGGTCTGCGACCCGGACGGCTCCGACTCGGCCAACTTCGACGAGGTGCTGGAGCTGCTGCACCTGGCCGGCCGCAGCCTGCCGCACGCGGTGCTGATGATGATCCCGCAGGCGTGGGAGAACGACCCGGACCTGGACCCCGCCAGCCGGGCGTTCTACCGGTTCCACGCCTGCCTGATGGAGCCGTGGGACGGCCCGGCGAGCGTGGCGTTCTCGGACGGAACCCTGGCCGGGGCGGTGCTGGACCGGAACGGGCTGCGGCCGGGCCGGTGGTGGCGCACCCGCGACGACCTGGTGGTGCTGGCCAGCGAGGCCGGGGTGCTGGCGGTCGACCCGGCCGCCGTGGTGGCCAAGGGCCGGCTGCAGCCCGGGCGGATGTTCCTGGTCGACACCGCCGCCGGCCGGATCGTCTCGGACGCCGAGATCAAGGCGGAGCTGGCCGCCGCCGCTCCGTACCGGCGGTGGCTGCAGGACGGCCTGGTCGAGCTGGCCGAGCTGCCGTCCCGGGAGCACCAGGTCTACCCCCAGGACTCGGTCGAGCGGCGCCAGCAGACCTTCGGGTGGACCGAGGAGGAGCTCAAGCTGCTGGTCGCGCCGATGGCCAGGTCCGGGGCCGAGCCGGTCGGCTCGATGGGCACCGACACCCCGGTCTCCCCGCTCTCGCATCGGCCGCGGCTGCTCTACGACTACTTCCACCAGCTGTTCGCACAGGTCACCAACCCGCCGCTGGACGCGATCCGGGAGGAGCTGGTGACCAGCCTGGCCACCACCATGGGGCCGGAGGGCAACCTGCTCGAGCCCGGCCCGGCCAGCTGCCGGCAGATCGTGCTGCCCTACCCGATCCTGGACAACGACGAGCTGGCGAAGGTGCTGTCGATCGACGCCGCCGGCTTCCTCGCAGTCCGGGTCTCCGGCCTGTATCGGGTCGCCGACGGCGCGGCCGGGCTGCAGGCGCGGCTGGTGCAGATCTGCCGGCACGTGTCGGAGGCGATCGAGGACGGGGTGCGGATCCTGGTGCTCTCGGACCGGGACTCGACCGCCGACCTGGCCCCGATCCCGTCCCTGCTGCTGACCGCGGTGGTGCACCAGCACCTGGTCCGCGAGCAGACCCGCACCCAGGTGGCGCTGGTGGTGGAGTCCGGGGACTGCCGGGAGGTGCACCACGCCGCCTGCCTGATCGGGTACGGGGCGGCGGCGGTCAACCCGTACCTCGGCTTCGAGACGGTCGAGGCGCTGACCGCCGGCGGCCCGCTGTCCGACCTGGACGCCGACACCGCGGTCCGGAACTACCGCACCGCGCTCGGCAACGGGGTGCGGAAGGTGATGTCCAAGATGGGCATCTCCACCATCGCCTCGTACTGCGGCGCCCAGGTCTTCGAGGCGGTCGGGCTGGACACCGCGCTGGTGCGCCGCTACTTCACCGGCACCCCGAGCCGGATCGGCGGGATCGGGCTGGCCGGCATCCACGCCGAGGTGGCGGCTCGGCACGCCCGGGCCTGGCCGGCCAACCCGGCACAGGCGGCGCACCGGGTGCTGGAGCCGGGCGGGGAGTACCAGTGGCGCCGGGAGGGGGAGCTGCACCTGTTCAACCCGCAGACCGTGTTCCTGCTGCAGCACGCCACGAAGCGCCGGCGGTACGAGGTGTTCGAGCGCTACACGTCGACAGTGGACCGGCTGGCGGCCGAGTCGGGATCGCTGCGCGGGCTGTTCGCGCTGCGCACCGGGGTCCGGCCGGCGGTGCCGCGCTCCGAGGTGGAGCCGGCCAGCGAGATCGTGAAGCGGTTCGGCACCGGCGCGATCTCGTACGGGGCGATCTCGGCGGAGGCGCACGAGACGCTGGCGATCGCGATGAACCGGCTCGGTGGCCGCTCCAACACCGGCGAGGGCGGCGAGGACGTGGACCGGCTGCACGACCCGCTGCGCCGCTCGGCGGTCAAGCAGGTCGCCAGCGGCCGGTTCGGGGTGACCACCGAGTACCTGGTGCACGCCGACGACATCCAGGTC
>WHTQ01000110.1 GCA_009377645.1 Micromonosporaceae bacterium
ACCCCAGGAGGGTATGCCCGTGACTACCGCGACGAAGGTTGCGATCAAGCCGCTCGAGGACCGGATCGTGGTCCAGGCGAACGAGGCGGAGACCACCACGGCGTCGGGCATCGTGATTCCCGACACCGCGAAGGAGAAGCCGCAGGAGGGGACCGTCCTCGCGGTCGGTCCCGGCCGGGTGGACGACTCCGGCAACCGGGTCCCGATCGACGTCAGCGTCGGCGACACGGTCCTCTACTCGAAGTACGGCGGCACCGAGGTCAAGTACAACGGCGAGGAGTACCTGGTGCTCTCCGCCCGGGACGTCCTCGCAGTCATCGAGAAGTGATCACCGAGTGCGCTACCGCCCTGGACCAGCCGGTCCAGGGCGGTAGCCGCCTGAAGGAGACAGTTACATGACGAAGATCCTGAGCTTCTCCGACGACGCCCGGCACCTGCTCGAGCACGGCGTCAACGCGCTCACCGACACGGTCAAGGTCACCCTCGGCCCGCGCGGGCGCAACGTCGTGCTCGACAAGAAGTTCGGGCCGCCGGCGATCACCAACGACGGCGTCACGGTCGCCAAGGAGATCGAGCTCGAGAACCCGTACGAGAACCTTGGCGCGCAGCTGGTCAAGGAGGTGGCGACCAAGACCAACGACGTCGCCGGCGACGGGACCACCACCGCGACCGTGCTGGCGCAGGCGATGGTCCGGCAGGGCCTGCGCAACGTGGCCGCCGGTGCCAGCCCGGGATCGCTCAAGCGGGGCATGGACGCGGCCGCGGCGGCGGTCTCGGACGCGCTGCTGGCCAAGGCGACCGAGGTGGACAGCCGGGCGGACATCGCCCACGTGGCGACCGTCTCGGCCCAGGACGCCGCGATCGGCGAGCTGATCGCCGAGGCGATGGAGAAGGTCGGCCAGAACGGTGTGATCACCGTCGAGGAGGGCTCCACGCTCGCCACCGAGCTGGAGGTCACCGAGGGCATGCAGTTCGACAAGGGCTTCATCTCGCCCCACTTCACCACCGACCCGGAGGCCGGCGAGGCGGTGCTGGAGAACGCCTACCTGCTGATCACCACGGAGAAGCTGGCCTCGGTCGAGGAGCTGCTGCCGCTGCTGGAGAAGGTGGTGCAGGCCGGCAAGCCGCTGCTGGTGATCGCCGAGGACGTGGAGGGGCAGGCGCTGGCCACGCTGGTGGTCAACGCGATCCGGAAGACCCTGAAGGTCTGCGCGGTCAAGGCGCCCGGGTTCGGCGACCGCCGCAAGGCGATGCTGCAGGACATGGCGATCCTGACCGGCGCCCAGCTGGTCGCGCCGGAGGTCGGCTACAAGCTGGACCAGGTGGGGCTGGAGGTGCTCGGGCAGGCCCGCCGGGTGGTGGTGGACAAGGACCAGACCACCATCGTGGACGGATCCGGGGTGGAGGCCGACGTGCAGGCCCGGATCGACCAGATCCGCAAGGAGATCGACGACACCGACTCGGACTGGGACCGGGAGAAGCTGTCGGAGCGGCTCGCGAAGCTGTCCGGCGGGGTCGCGGTGATCCGGGCCGGGGCGGCCACCGAGGTCGAGCTGAAGGAGCGCAAGCACCGGATCGAGGACGCGATCGCCGCCACCAAGGCGGCGGTGGAGGAGGGCGTGGTGCCGGGCGGCGGGGCTGCGCTGGTGCAGCTCGGGGTGCTCGACGACGGGCTCGGGCGTACCGGTGACGAGCGGGTCGGGGTGGCGATAGTACGCACCGCCCTGGCCGAGCCACTGCGCTGGATCGCGAGCAACGCCGGCCTGGACGGGTATGTGGTGGTGGACAAGGTCCGCCAGCGCCCCTGGGGCGAGGGCCTGGACGCGGCCACCGGGGAGTACGTGCCGCTCGCCCCGGCCGGGATCGTCGACCCGGTCAAGGTGACCCGGCATGCGGTAAGCAACGCCGCCTCGATCGCCGGGCTGCTGCTGACCACCGAGTCGCTGGTGGTCGAGAAGCCGACGGAGCCGGCGCCGGCCGGTGGTCACGGCCACGGTCATGGCCACGGGCACAGCCACCCGCACGGTCCCGGGTTCTAGCGCTCCACCCAGGAGGGGTCCCCTAATCCGGCTCAGGCCGGATCAGGGGACCCTCCTGGCATTACGGATCGGTGACGGGCGTTGCCGTTCGCCCGGCTCGGGTCGAGACTGGTGAGGTGAGGGTACGGGCAGCCGGCGGCGTCGCCGGGGTAGCCGCGGCGGCGGTCGCGCTCGCGGTGGCCGAGCTGGTGACGGTGGCGACCGGGTCGGAGACCGGGCCGCTGGTCGCGGTGGGCGGCGTGGTGGTGGACAACTCGCCGGAGCCGGCCACCGAGTTCGCGATCTCCACGTTCGGGGTCCACGACAAGACCGCGCTGCTGGTCGGGATCGTGGTCGTGCTGGCCGGAGCGGCCGCCCTGCTCGGGGCCGCCGCCACCCGGCGGCTCTGGATCGGGCTGGCCGGTCTGGGCGGGTTCGCCGCGGTCGGCGTGGTCTCGGCGCTCACCCGGCACGACGCCACCGCCGCCGCCGTGGTGCCGACACTGGTCGGCGCGGCCGCCGCCGGGGGGACCTTCGTGGTGCTCCAGCGCCGGTTGATCATGGAGACTCCGGAGGGACACGCCGACGACACGCCGACAGAAGTCCATGATCAACCCAGTAGTGGTAGTAGTCGGCGGGGGTTCCTCGGTACGGCGGCGGGGGTGCTCGGGGGCGCCGCGGTGGTCGGGTTCGGCGGCCGGTGGGTGGCCACCCAGCGGGACCTGTCCGCGGCCCGGGCGGCGGTGGCCTTGCCGGGGCCGGTGGACCCGGCTCCGGCGGTGCCGGTAGGGGCCGACCTGCGGCTGCCAGACCTGGACAGCTATCTGACGGGGAACGACGACTTCTACCGGATCGACACGGCGCTGGTGGTGCCGCGGGTGCGGCCGGACACCTGGGAGCTGCGGATCCACGGGCGGGTCCGGCACCCGTACACGATCGACTTCGCGGACCTGCTGAGCCGGCCGATGGTCGAGCGGTACGTGACCCTGGCGTGCGTGTCCAACCAGGTGGGTGGGGGCCTGATCGGGAACGCCCGGTGGCTCGGGGTCCCGGTGGCCGAGCTGCTGGCGGCCGCCGAGCCGGAGCCGGGCGCCGACCAGGTGGTGAGCCGGGCGGTGGACGGGTGGACCTGCGGTACGCCGACCGCGGTGCTGACCGACGGCCGGGACGCGCTGCTGGCGGTCGGGATGAACGGCCAGCCGCTGCCGCTGGAGCACGGGTTCCCGGTCCGGATGGTGGTGCCGGGGCTGTATGGATACGTGTCGGCGTGCAAATGGATCACCGAGATCGAGCTGACCAGCTTCGACGACTACGACGCGTACTGGGTTCCGCGGGGGTGGGCACAGCAGGCGCCGATCAAGACCCAGTCCCGGATCGACACCCCCCGGCGCCGGGTGCCCGCCGGGCCGGTGATGGTGGCCGGGGTGGCGTGGGCGCAGCACCGGGGCATCGACCGGGTGGAGGTGCGGGTAGACGGCGGTCCGTGGCAGGAGGCCGAGCTGGCCGAGACGGTCTCGGCCGACACCTGGCGGCAGTGGTCGTGGCGGTGGGAGGCGACCCAGCCCGGCGAGCACGAGCTGGCGGTACGGGCGACCGACGCGACCGGGCAGGTCCAGCCGAGCGAGCCCCGTCCACCGGCACCGGACGGCGCGACCGGCTGGCACACCGTGCGGGTGGTGGTGGAGGACTGAGGCCCGACCCGGTGCCCGGTCAGGCGGCCGAGCGCTGGTGGGGTGGGTGTGTGGCGAGCTGGCGGGGGCCGGCCCGCGGCGTGGCGGCCGGCGCCGGTGCGACCTCGTGCAGCCGCTGCTCCAGCCCGCGGACATCGGCCCGGCCGCGGCGCCGGTCGACCAGGTCGTCCCAGCCGAAGTCCTGCAGCCGCAGCCGTTCCGCCTCGGTGAAGCCGCCCCACACCCCGTACGGCTCCTGCACGGTCAGCGCGTGCGCGGCGCACTCGGCCCGGACCGGGCAGGTGGCGCACACCACTTTGGCCGCCTGCTCGCGGCGGGCCCGGGAGGAGCCGCGCTCGCCGTCGGGGTGGAAGAACTGGGCGCTGTCCCGGCCGCGGCAGGCTCCATGTCGTTGCCAGTCCCAGCTGTCGGCGACCGGGCCGGGCAGTCTGCGTACGGTCGTCATTCGCACCCTCCTCCCCGCGACGGCGGTGGCTGGGGGCGGCCGGCCAGCCGCGCGGGGGCCGTACTAACTCCCCGACCTTACTCCGACGTGGCGCAAGTCACTAGTACCGGACACGCACCGCGGGCCACTCGCTAACTTTCCCGGAGATTCGGGGCCAAATCGCGCCATGAACCATCCGTTTCGTGGTCTCCTCCTCAGCAGGGGACATCCTGCTCTGTCGAGCAGAAGGGGGTCATCGTGCGCACTGCGCTGGTCTGCGTACGGACACCGGTGGCGGCACAGTCGATCACGACGTGCGCGTCGCGGCTGGGGGTGACCACGATCCGGACCGCGGTGTCGGAGGCCGAGGCGTTGGCCCGGCTGGGAGAGGGGCCGGCGGAGCTGATCCTCGTCGATACGGCGGTCAGCCGGCCGGACACTGTCGGGTTCACACGCCGGGTGTTGGCGCTGGCGCCGCGGGCGGTGTTGCTGCTGTTCGGTGCCGAGGAGCCGCCGGTGGCCGCGGCGGCGGTGGCGGCTGGTGCCAGAGGGCTGATCCGGACCGCGGAGCACGACCCGGTCGCGGTGGTAACCAAGGCGCTGCTGCTGATCGGCACGCCCCGCCGGGTGGTCGGCCCCGGCGCGCCTCCGGCCGCCAGCGGCGTCGCCGCACCGGCGACTGCCGCGACGGCGGCGACCGGTCCGGCGGCGGGAACGGCGACTGGTCCGGCGGCCGGAGCGGCGGCGCCGGGAACGCCCGGAGCGGCGGCGCCGGGAACGCCCGGAGCGGCGGCGCCGGGAACGCCCGGAGCGGCCGCGCCGGTGGGAGGATCCGGGGCCGGCCGGTCCGGGCCGGCCGGCACCAGCCTGGTGCTGGTCCCGAGCCAGCGCGCGGACCCGCCCGGGTCGGCCGGCCCGGCCTGGCGCGCCTCGCTCACCGAACGGGAGCTGCAGGTGCTGCGCGGGATGGCGGAGGGCAAGAGCAACGCGGAGATCGGGCGGGACCTCTACGTCTCGGAGGACACCGTGAAGACCCACGCCCGCCGGCTGTTCCGGAAGCTGCGGGCCCGGGACCGGGCGCACGCGGTGGCGGTCGGCTTCCGCGCCGGGGCGCTGCGCTAGTCAGCAGTAGGAGTCAGTCGTCGGCGACCGTGTTCTTCACGCCGTCGTAGTAGCCACGGGCGTAGTCCCAGCTCACGTAGCGCTCCGGGTCCGGGTCGCAGGCCGGCTCGTGCACCCGGGGCACACCCGAGTCGAGCAGCTGCCGCAGGTTGCCGCGCAGCAGGTCCCAGTCGAAGTAGTGCGGCTCATGGCACTCGTCGCACTCGATCACCAGCCCGCGGATCCCGATCGGGCCCAGCAGCGCCTGGTAGACCTCCAGGTCCGCGAGATCCTCCAGGACATCTTGCCGGTCGGCCTCGGACAGCGGGTCCGACAGCAGGTCGTCGGCCGGGTAGTCCAGCTCCGACGACGGGTCCGCGGGGTCGCCCTGAAACGGGTCGATGGGCTCGTCGTGCACGCCTCCACGGTAGTCCGGACGGGCCGGTTCCGCCGCGTGGGTCGGCCGGGCATGCCCCCCGGGCTGGCCCGGCCGGGCTTCCGCGACGGTGCCCCCGCGGTGGGTACGATGAGATCTGTCGCCCAACTCACCGACCCGGGGTCTCGCTATGACAATGCCGCCCGCCGCCCGCCCCGACGATCTGCCGCTCGCGCTGACCTTCGACGACGTGCTGCTGCAGCCGGCCGAGTCGGACGTCGTGCCCAGCGAGGCCGACACCACCACCCGGCTGACCAAACGGATCAGCCTGACGGTGCCGCTGGTGTCCAGCGCCATGGACACGGTGACCGAGGCCCGGATGGCGGTCGCGATGGCCCGGTTGGGCGGAATCGGGGTGCTGCACCGCAACCTCCCGGTCGAGGACCAGGCGCTGCAGGTCGACCGGGTGAAGCGGTCCGAGGCCGGGATGGTGACCAACCCGGTCACTTGCGGGCCGGATGACCCGCTGACCGAAGTGGACGCGCTGTGCGCGCGGTACCGGATCTCCGGCGCCCCGGTGGTGGACCAGACCGGCGCGCTGCTCGGGATCGTCACCAACCGCGACATGCGGTTCGAGCCCGACAAGTCCCGGCCGGCCCGGGCGGTGATGACCCCGATGCCACTGGTCACCGCTCCGGTCGGAGTCAGCCGCCCGGACGCGCTGGAGCTGCTGCGCCGGCACAAGGTCGAGAAGCTGCCGCTGGTCGACGACGCCGGCCGGCTGCGCGGCCTGATCACCGTCAAGGACTTCGCCAAGAGTGAGCAGTATCCGCGGGCCACCAAGGACGAGGCCGGGCGGCTGCGGGTGGCGGCGGCGGTCGGGGTCGGCGAGGACGCGTTCAAGCGCGCCACCGCCCTGCTCGACGCCGGGGTGGACGTGCTGGTAGTGGACACCGCGCACGGCCACCAGCGGCAGGTGCTGGAGATGGTCTCGCGGCTCAAGGCGACCCAGCAGGTGGAGGTGGTCGGCGGCAACGTCGCCACCTACGCCGGGGCGCGGGCGATGGTGCAGGCCGGCGCGGACGCGGTCAAGGTGGGAGTGGGGCCTGGCGCCATCTGCACCACCCGGGTGGTGGCCGGGGTCGGCGTCCCGCAGATCACGTCGATCATGGAGACGGTCCGGGCCGCCCGCCCGGCCGGCGTGCCGGTGATCGGGGACGGCGGTATCAAGCACTCCGGCGACATCGCCAAGGCGCTGGTCGCCGGGGCCGAGACGGTGATGCTGGGCGGGCTGCTCGCCGGCTGTGCGGAGAGCCCGGGTGAGGTCGTCTTCGAGCGGGGCAAGCAGTTCAAGTCCTACCGCGGGATGGGTTCGCTGGCCGCGATGCAGTCCCGCGGGCAGGCCGCGTCCTACTCCAAGGACCGCTACTTCCAGCAGGACGTGCTGGCCGACGAGGAGCTGGTCCCGGAGGGCATTGAGGGCCAGGTGCCGTACCGGGGGCCGCTGGACACGGTCGCGCACCTGCTGATCGGCGGGCTGCGGCTGGCGATGGGGTACGTGGGTGCGGCCCGGGTCGAGGACCTGGCGCGGCGCGGGCAGCTGGTCCGGATCTCCTCGGCCGGGCTGGTGGAGAGCCACCCGCACGACATCCAGCTGACCGTCGAGGCTCCCAACTACCACCCCCGCTGACCCGGGCGGGCGAAGGAGCGAGCCGTGCGCGAGGCCGCCGAGATCGGGCTGGGGAAGACCGCCCACCGGGGCTACCACCTCAGCGAGGTGGCGATCGTCCCGTCCCGGCGCACCCGGGACGTGGACGACGTGTCGACCGCCTGGCGGCTGGACGCGTACCCGTTCACCGTGCCGTGCGTGGCCCATCCGAGCGACGCCACGATGAGCCCGGCCACCGCGGTCGCGCTGGGCCGGCTCGGCGGTCTGGGGGTGCTGAACGCGGAGGGGCTGTGGACCCGGTACGAGGACCCGTCGAAGATCCTCGCCTCACTGGCCGAGCAGGCCGACGACGGGACCGCCACCCGGCGGCTGCAGGAGGCGTACGCGGAGCCGATCGTGCCGGCGCTGGTCGGGGAGCGGATCCGGGAGCTGCGCGAGGGCGGGGTGACGGTGGCGGTGCGGGTTTCGCCGCAGCACACCCTGGCGCTGGCGCCGGTGATCCTGGACGCCGGGGTGGACCTGCTGGTGATCCAGGGCACGATCGTGTCGGCCGAGCACGTCTCGACCACCGACGAGCCGCTGAACCTGAAGGAGTTCATCGCCGACCTGGACCTGCCGGTGATCGTCGGAGGGTGCACCAACTACCAGACCGCGCTGCACCTGATGCGCACCGGCGCCGCCGGGGTGATCGTCGGGATCGGCGCCGACGAGTGGGCCACCACCGACTCGGTGCTCGGGATCCGGGTGCCGATGGCGACCGCGATCGCGGACGCCGCGGCGGCCCGGCGGGACTACCTGGACGAGACCGGCGGGCGGTACGTGCACCTGATCGCCGACGGGGAGATCCGCACCAGCGGGGACATCGGGAAGGCGCTGGCCTGCGGCGCGGACGCGGTGATGCTCGGCGAGCCGCTGGCGCTGGCGGTCGGGGCGCCGGCCGGCGGGGCCTGGTGGCACTCGGCGGCCAGCCATCCGAACCTGCCCCGGGGCGCCTTCGGGGTGGCGCGGGCACCGCTGGGCACGCTGAAGCAGCTGCTGCACGGGCCGGCGGACCGCCCGGACGGCACCCGGAATCTGTTCGGCGGGCTGCGCCGGGCGATGGCCAAGTGCGGCTACCGGGACCTGAAGGAGTTCCAGAAGGTAGACCTGCTGCTCGATGGCCGGTAGCGGACGCGGGCGGTCCCGGACCGCGGCCGCCGTGGCCGCGGCGGTCGCCGCTGTGCTGCTCGGCCTGGCCGGGTGCACCGGCGGGTGGAGCCCGGGCGGGGCGGGCGGGTCCGGCGCCGGCGGGCTCGGCGACCCGTACTTCCCCAGCTACGGCAACACCGGCTACCAGGTCGACCACTACCTCCTGCAAGTCAGCTACGACCCGGCGAGCAAGCAGCTGACCGGGACCGCCACGATCGAGGCGACCGCCACCGTGGACCTGTCCGGGTTCAGCCTGGACCTGACCGGTCTGACGGTGCGTTCGGTGACCGTCGACGGGGCGGCGGCGACCGTCGAGCGGGGGGACGAGAAGCTGGTCGTCACCCCGGCCGAGCCGGTGCCGGACGGGGTCGGCTTCACGGCGGTGGTCGGCTACGACGGGGACCCGGAACCGGTGCACAGCTCGTCGTTGGGCAGCAACGGCTTCCAGCACAGCGACGGCGGGGCGTTCGCGATCGGGCAGCCGCGCTCGGCCAGCACCTGGTTCCCGGTCAACGACCACCCGCTGGACAAGGCGACCTACACGATCGAGGCGACGGTGCCGGAGGGGCTGGCCGCGGTGAGCAACGGGGTGCCGGAGGGCCGCTCCGCCGGCCCGGCCGGGTCGACCACCTGGCGCTGGTCGGAGGACGCCGAGATGGCGAGCTACCTGGCCACGCTGGTGATCGGGGACTATCGGGTGCACGAGTCCGAGCATCGTGGTAAGCCTCTCGTGACCGCGGTGCATGCAGACCTGTCAGTCCAGGTGGATCGACAGCTGGCGGCCAGCGGCCGGATCGCCGACGTGCTCGAGGAGTGGTTCGGCCCGTACCCGTTCGACGCGTACGGCGGGATCGCGCTGGCCGACCAGCGGGTGGGGTTCGCGCTGGAGACCCAGAGCCGGCCGGTCTACGGCCCGTCGTTCTTCGCCGGCGGCCGGGACGGCACCGGGGTGATCGTGCACGAGCTGGCGCACCAGTGGTTCGGCAACAGCGTGTCGGTGCGGGGCTGGAACGAGCTGTGGCTCAACGAGGGCTTCGCCACCTACGCCGAGTGGCTGTACGAGGAGCGGGACGGCGGCGACACCGCCCAAGAGACCTTCGACCTGTACTGGGACGGGCCCGGGGCGGAGGACCGGTTCTGGTCCCCGGCCACCGGCGATCCCGGCCCGGCCCAGCTGTTCAGCCACGCGGTCTACGTACGCGGGGCGATGACCCTGCACGCGCTGCGCCGCACCGTCGGCGACGACACGTTCTTCCAGATCCTGCGGGACTGGGCCACCGAGATGGCCGGCGGCAACGCCGGCTCCGCCGACCTGGTCGCGCTGTCCGAGCGGGTGGCCGGCCGGGATCTGGGCGGGCTGTTCGACCAGTGGCTCTACCGCATCGACCGGCCCGCCTACCCCGGTGCCGCCGGCTGACCGGCGCCACGGCGCGAAGCTGACTGTCGACCGTTACCTGCATCCGATGCAGGTAACGCCGGCTGCAGCTATGATACTATGGCTGCGTGACTGCAACCTTGACGGTGCGTCTCAGCGACGACGAGCATCGCAAGCTGCGGGCGTACGCCCGGCGGCGCGGCTGGAGCCTGAACGAGGCGTTGCGGCGGATGATCGACGAAAGCACCGCGGGCAGGGCGGCTGATGGCCTGACCCCGGGGCTGTTCGACTCGGGTGATGCCACCCTCGCTCGCCGAGTCGACGAGGAACTCGCCAACGGGTTCGGCGAGTGACCGTTCTGGTCGACACCTCGGCCCTGATCGCGTTCTACGACCGCCGCAGTGCCGATCACGACGTGGTCGTCCAGGCGTTCCGGGACACGCCCGCCCCGCTGAGCGTGTCACCGCTGGTTCTCGCCGAGTTCGACTTTCTGATCGGGAAGTATGCCGGCGAGAAGGTAGCGTTGGCGGCCGCCCGGGAGATCGCCGGAACCATGCAGATCGAGGACTTCCCCGCCTCCGACCTCCGAGCTGCCGCCGACGTGATGGAGCAGTACGCCGATCTCAAGCTGGGGATGACAGACGCATCCATCGTCGTCATCGCCCAGCGTTGCCGCACCGAACGCATTCTTACGCTGGATCATCGACACTTCACCGTGGTGCGGCCGTTGTCCACTGCGAAGGCGTTCACGGTGCTTCCGGAGTGGTCCACGGGGGGCCGCTGAGGGGTTTCCCAGAAGTTACTCGTGAGTCACAATCAGATCGTGCGGTACGACGGCCGGTACGACGTGGTGGTGATCGGGTCCGGGTTCGGGGGCAGCGTGGCGGCGCTGCGAGCGGCCGAGAAGGGGTACGCGGTGGCGGTGCTGGAGGCCGGCCGCCGGTTCGCCGACCACGAGTTCCCGCAGACCTCCTGGCGGACCCGCCGGTTCCTGTGGGCGCCCCGGCTCGGCTGCTACGGGATCCAGCGGATCACGCTGCTGCGGGGGCGGCGCGGCGCCGGGGTGCTGGTGTTGTCCGGCGCCGGGGTGGGCGGCGGCAGCTTGGTCTACGCAAACACCCTCTACCGGCCGCTGCCCGACTTCTACACCGACCCGCAGTGGCGGGAGATCACCGACTGGCAGGCTGAGCTGGCCGGCTGGTACGACCTGGCCAGCCGGATGCTGGGCGTGACCACCTATCCACGGGACACGCCGGCGGATGTGGCGGTCCGGGCGGTGGCGCAGCGGATGGGAGTTGGCGAGACCTACCACCCGACCCCGGTCGGGGTGCACTTCGGACCGCCGGGCGAGACCGTCGACGACCCGTACTTCGGCGGTGCCGGGCCGCCCCGGGCCGGCTGCCGGCACTGCGGCGCCTGTATGACCGGCTGCCGGCACAACGCCAAGAACACCCTGGTCAAAAACTACCTGTGGCTGGCCGAACGGGCCGGGGTCACGGTCGAGCCGCTGACCACCGTCACCGCGGTACGGCCGGCCGACGGCGGCGGGTACGCGGTGCAGGCTGTGCGCACCGGCGCCGGACCGGCCTGCGGCCGACGGACCCTCCACGCTGGACAGGTGGTGTTCGCGGCCGGCGCGCTGGGCACCCAGCGGCTGCTGCACGCGATGCGGGCGGGCGGCACGCTGCCGCACCTGTCGGACCGGCTCGGCGCGCTGACCCGGACCAACTCGGAGGCGATCCTCGGTGCCTCGGTCCCGGCCGGGGCGGCCCGCAAGCGCGGCACCGACTACAGCCAGGGGGTCGCGATCACCAGCTCGTTCCACCCGGACTCGCGTACCCATATCGAGCCGGTCCGGTACGGGCCCGGCTCGAACGCGATGGGGCTGCTGCAGTCGGTGCTGGTCCCGGGCGGGCGGTGGCGCCCGCTGCGGTGGCTCGGCCGGCTGCTGGCCGCGCCGCACGTGGCGGTCCGGATGCTGTGGCTGCGCCGGTGGTCGCAGCGCACGATCGTGGCGCTGGTGATGCAGTCGCTGGACAACTCGGTCACGGTCGGCTGGCGGCGGGGCTGGTCCGGCCGGCGCCGGCTGTTCGCGGTGCCCGGACACGGGGCGCCGAACCCGACCTGGATCCCGGCCGGCCACGAGGCGGCGCGGCTGCTGGCCGAGGAGATCGGCGGGATTCCGGGCGGCGCGGTCACCGAGGCGTTCAACGTGCCGATGACCGCCCACATCCTCGGCGGCGCGGCGATCGGCGCCAGCGCGGTCGAGGGCGTGGTGGACGCGTACCACCGGGTGTTCGGCCACCCGGGCCTGCACGTGCTGGACGGGGCGGCGGTGTCCGCCAACCCGGGGGTGAACCCGGCGCTGACCATCACCGCCCAGGCGGAGCGGGCGATGGCGCTGTGGCCGAACCGGGGCGAGCCGGACCCGCGCCCGCCGCTCGGCGCCGGTTACCGCCGGCTCGACCCGGTCCCACCGCACCACCCCGCCGTCCCGGGGCTCTGGCCGGTCGCCGGTTAGGCTGGCCAGCGTGAGCACGCCGCGCCCGGTCCTGGTGGTCGACTTCGGAGCCCAGTACGCCCAGCTGATCGCCCGCCGGGTACGGGAGGCGCAGGTCTACTCGGAGATCGTCCCGCACTCGATGCCGGTGGCCGAGCTGGTGGCCCGGGACCCGGCCGCGATCATCCTGTCCGGTGGGCCGGCCAGCGTCTACGCCCCGGGCGCGCCGCAGGTCGACCCGGCGCTGTTCGACACCGGCGTGCCGACGCTCGGGATCTGCTACGGGTTCCAGGCGATGGCGGCGGCGCTGGGCGGCACCGTCACCCCGACCGGGCAGCGGGAGTACGGCGGCACCCGGCTGACCGCCTACCCGGACCGGGGGGTGCTGTTCGCCGGGCTGCCGGCCGCCCAGGAGGTGTGGATGAGCCACGGCGACAGCGTCACCGCCGCCCCGCCCGGGGCGACGGTGACCGCGTCGTCGGAGCGCTCACCGGTGGCGGCGTTCGAGGACCCGGCCCGCCGGCTGGTCGGGGTGCAGTTCCATCCGGAGGTCGCCCACACCCCCTACGGGCAGCGGATGCTGGCCCGGTTCCTGCACGAGGTGGCCGGCATCGCACCGAGCTGGACCCCGGCCGGGATCATCGAGGAGCAGGTGGCGGCGGTCCGGGCGCAGGTCGGCGACGCGGAGGTGATCTGTGGGCTGTCCGGCGGGGTCGACTCGGCGGTCGCCGCCGCGCTCGTGCACCGGGCGGTCGGGGACCGGCTCACCTGTGTGTTCGTCGACCACGGGCTGCTGCGGGACGGGGAGGCCGAGCAGGTCGAGAAGGACTACGTGGCGGCCACCGGGATCCGGCTGAAGGTGGTAGAGGCGGCCGACGCGTTCCTGGCCGCGCTGGCCGGGGTGGCGGACCCGGAGCAGAAGCGGAAGATCATCGGGCGGGAGTTCATCCGGACCTTCGAGGCCGCCGCCCGGGAGGTGGCCGCGGAGCGGCCGGTGGAGTTCCTGGTGCAGGGCACCCTCTACCCGGACGTGGTGGAGTCCGGTGGCGGCTCCGGCACGGCCAGCATCAAGTCTCACCACAATGTGGGCGGGCTGCCGGAGGACCTGTCGTTCCAGCTGGTGGAGCCGCTCCGGACGCTGTTCAAGGACGAGGTGCGGGCGCTGGGGCGGGAGCTCGGCCTGCCGGAGCCGATCGTGGCGCGGCACCCGTTCCCGGGTCCCGGGCTGGCGATCCGGGTGATCGGGGAGGTGACCCGGCAGCGGCTGGCGGTGCTGCGGGCCGCGGACCGGATCGCCCGGGAGGAGCTGACCGTGGCCGGGCTGGACCGGGTGGTCTGGCAGTTCCCGGTGGTGCTGCTGGCCGAGGTGCGCTCGGTCGGGGTGCAGGGCGACGGCCGCAGCTACGGGCACCCGGTGGTGCTGCGGCCGGTGTCGAGCGAGGATGCGATGACCGCCGACTGGTCCCGGCTGCCGTACGAGGTGATCGCGAAGATCTCCACCCGGATCACCAACGAGGTGCCGGACGTGAACCGGGTGGTGCTGGACGTGACCAGCAAGCCGCCGGCCACGATCGAGTGGGAGTGACCAGCCGCACCGCTTTGCAGCGACCAGCCGGGGCGGCGCGGTGGCGCCCAGCTGGCGCAAGCGGCTCGCCAGCTGGCCCACGACGCGTCGTTATCATCAATCCTCTTCCGGAATCACGATCCAACCGATCACGTACGCGAGCAGCGCGACTCCCCAGGTGATGATCGCGAGCACCGCGAAGCCGACCCGGACCAGGGTCGGGTCCACGCGAAGGTAGCGGGCGATCCCGGCGCACACTCCGGCCAGCATCCGGTCGGACCGGGCGCGCCGCAGCCGCCGGTACGGCGGTGGGCCGGTCGGTGACGGGTTCTGGTACGGCGTCTCAGTCATGCCTCCACGGTCCTCCGCGGGCGGCGTTGCGACCTCGGTGACCACCCCGATCCCGACCCGGAGGCACCCCTTAGCGTCAGCACGGACACATTCCGCATTCGCGCTGCTTCGGGCATAATCGGCGAACGTGACCCTCGGTTTGGAGCCGCTGCGGCGGATCGCGTCGTACGCCGTGTGCACGGACGGCTCGGAACGGGTGCTGCTGGTCCGTGGCTCGGCCAGCTCCGGCACCCCGGGGGCGTGGTCGCTGCCCGGCGGCGCGGTGGACCACGGCGAGCACCCCGGCGACACGGTGGTGCGGGAGACCGCCGCCGAGACCGGGCTGTCGGTGACCGCCGGCCCGCTGCGGGACGTGCTCACCGACGTTCGGGACCTCCGGCACCGGGGCATGACCATCCACACCGACCGGCTGGTCTACGACGTGCGGCTGCGCGGCGGCAGCCTGATCGAGCGGATCGGCCAGCCCACCGACCTGGCCCGCTGGGTCACCCTCACCGAGGCGAAGCTGCTGCCGCTGCGGCCGTTCACCGCCGCCGCGCTCGGGCTGCCGACCGAGACCGTGGACTCGCCGCCGGACCGGCCGCCGGAGCTGCCGTCGTTCCTGGCGGTACGCGGGGCGGACGGGCTGCACCGGGCACAGCGGTTCGCCGCGTACGCGGTCGCCACCGACCTGGCCCGGCGGCTGCTGCTCACCGAGGTCGCCGCCGGCTTCCCGGGTGCCGGCCGGTGGCACCTGCCCGGCGGTGGCACCGACTTCGGCGAGCAGCCGCCGGTCGCGCTGCTGCGGGAGCTGCACGAGGAGACCGGCCAGTCGGGGCGGGTCGAGGAGCTGCTCGGGGTCGCCAGCCACCGGGACGCGGCCTCGCTCGGGCCGGAGGGCTACCCGATCGACTGGCACGGGGTGCGGGCGTTCTACCGGGTAAGGGTGCACCGGCCGACGGTGCCACGGGTGGCTGAGCATGGCGGGTCGACCGCCCGGGCCGGGTGGTTCACCCGGGCCGAGCTGGCCGGCCTGTCGCTCACCGAGGCCGCCGCCGAGGCGTTGCGGGCATGACCGTCGCCACCGGGCAGCGGCGCCGGATCGGCGGGTACGGCCTGTGCCGGGACGAGGCCGGCCGGGTGTTGCTGGTGCGGGCCTCCGCCCGGTCCGACCGGGTGCCTGCCGGGACCTGGATGCTGCCGGGCGGGCGGGTCGAGCAGGGGGAGGACCCGGCGGACGCGGTGGTCCGGGAGCTGGCCGAGGAGACCGGCCTGGCGGGGGAGGTGGTCCGGGTCCGGGACGCGGCGGCGGAGCTGGTGGTCCGGCCGCCCTTCCTCGACCACACCGACGGCGTGCTCTACGACCTCCGGGTCACCGGCGGTGCGCTCCGCCCGGAGGTGGGCGGCACCTCCGACCTGGTCGGCTGGGTGGCGCCGGCCGAGGCGGCGACGCTGCCGCTGTCCCGGTTCGTGACGCACGCGCTCGGGCTGCCGGCGCCGGTGACCCCGCCGCTGCCGGCCGAGGCGGCCCCACCGGGTCCGGCCCGGCGGGTGCAGCGGTTCGCGGCGTACGCGCTGGTGACCGACCCGGCTGGGCGGGTGCTGCTGACCCGGAACGCGGACGGGTATCCGGGCGCCGGCCGGTGGCACCTGCCCGGTGGGGGGACCGACTTCGGCGAGCAGCCCCGGGACGGGCTGCGCCGCGAGATCACCGAGGAGTCCGGCCAGCAGGTGCGGATCACGGGCGTGCTGTCCGGCAACCATGTGCACAAGCCGCGGACGGTCGGCCGGAGGGGGCAACCGGTCGACTGGCACGGCGTGATGGTGGTGTTCCGGGCCATCGTCAGCGAGCCCACCCCGCTGCGGGTGCTGGAGGCGGACGGCTCCACCGCGGAGGCGGCGTGGTTCACCCGGCCGGCCGGGGCGGCCCTGCCGTTGACCGGAATCGCCGCCGCTACGCTGGCAGCTGACTGGTAGCCCCGGCCATGCTCACTGCGAGTGATCGTCCCGGCGCAGGTGTCGCCAGGACCCACCCGGTGTGGGATGGTGGGTGCCGCGAACAAGATCCTCGCCCCGGGGCGGGGGACGCATGGCAAGCCGGGGACCCGCTGCGGCGGCGGGCTGCTGATCCCGGTAGAGGGAGGCGAACGTGCCGAGAGCCCCGTGGCGCCGGCGATCCACCACCGACAGCCCGCGGCCGGCCGGACGGGGGCGACGGTGGACTG
>WHTQ01000131.1 GCA_009377645.1 Micromonosporaceae bacterium
CCGGCCGCTGCCGCATCCGGAACGCCAGCACGTCGGCCATCGTGAACCGGCCCGAGTTGCGCAGCAGCTCCGCCACCAGCAGCAGCGCCACCAGCCAGGCGACCAGGAACCCGATCGAGTAGAGGAACCCGTCGTACCCGTTGAGCGCGATGATCCCGGCGATCCCGAGGAACGAGGCGGCCGACATGTAGTCGCCGCCGATCGCCATCCCGTTCTGGAAGCCGGAGAACGAGCGGCCACCGGCGTAGAAGTCAGTGGCGGTACGGGTCTGCCGGCTCGCCCAGACGGTGATGCCGAGGGTGGTGACCACGAACACCAGGAACAGGCTGATCGTGAGGCCGCGGGTGGTGCTGTCGCTGACCTGCGCCAGGTAGCTCATCGCGAAGCTCCCTTCTCGACCCCGGCCGGTGGCGCCGCGCCCCGGAGCCGGTCCGCCACCGGGTCCAGCCGGCGGTCCGCGTACCGGGCGTAGAGCCAGGCGATCAGGAACGTCGTGACGAACTGCAGCAGCCCGAACACCAGCGCGACGTTGATGTTCCCGACCAGCTGGGTGGTCATGAAGCCGCGCGCGTACGCGGAGAGGAACACGTACAGCGCGTACCAGGCAAGGAAGGCGACCGTCATCGGGAAGATGAAGCCGCGCAGCGCCCGGCGGAGGCCGACGAACTCGGCGGAACGTTGGGTCGCCAGGTACCACTGCGGATCCGGCGGCGCCGCGCCGGGCTGGGACGGGTCCGTACTCATGGGACCACCCCTTACGTGAGACAGGTTGCCGGCACGCTACGGGCGTCCCGGCGCTACCGGGAAGAGGTCGGCCCGCCGGCGGAGCAGGGGTGCGCCGAACGGCCACGGATCCGCGCCGAACGGCGCCGGCGGCTCCGGTAACCGGCGGGCGGCGACCGACCGGCTACAGGCGCAGCGCGTCCGGGGCGTGCAGACGCAGCATGGTGAGGCCGACCGTGGCCGGCACCTGGTGCCGGGTGGCCAGCGAGACGCCCACCATCACCGCGAACGCCAACGGCACCGTCCAGGCCGCCGGCTGCCCGGTCAGCGCGCCCCACCAGCCGGGCAGCGGCACCCCGAGCACGGTCAGCAGCACCGAGACCAGCGCAGCTCCCCCGCCGACCAGGATCCCGGCCGCCGCGCCCGCGGCGGTCAGCCCCCGCCACCAGATGCCGAGCACCAGCAGCGGGCAGAAGCTCGACGCGGCCACCGCGAACGCGAGCCCGACGATCTGCGAGACGTCCAGGCCGGCGACGTTGAGCGCCAGCACCACCGGGACCGCGCCGCCCACCACCGCCGAGATCCGGTAGTCGCGCATCGAGCCGCGGCCGAGCGCGTCGGTGGACAGCACACCGGCCACACTGGTCAGCAGGCCGGAGGAGGTGGACAGGAACGCGGCGAACGCCCCGGCGGCCACCAGCGCGGCCAGCAGCTGGCCCAGCGTCCCGCCGCCCAGCGCGGCGCTCGGCAGCAGCAGCACCACCGCGTCGGTGCGGCCGGTCATCAGCAGCTGCGGGGTGTAGACCCGCCCCAGCACCCCGTACAGGGTGGGGAACAGGTAGAACAGCCCGACCAGGCCGAGCACCACCAGGGTGGTGCGCCGGGCGGCGGCGCCGTCCGGGTTGGTGTAGAAGCGGACCAGCACGTGCGGCAGGCCCATGGTGCCGAGGAAGGTGGCCAGGATCAGCGAGTAGGTGGTGAACAGGCCCCGGTCGGTGCTGGCGTCACCGGGCAGTAGCCAGCTCAGCCCGCTGTCGGTGGCCACCTCGGCCACCTTCGGCACCGCCCCGCCGGCCGGGAACACCCAGCTGGCGCCGGCGGCGACCCGGTGGTCGCCGGGTGCCAGCTCCAGTGTGTCCGCCCCGACCTCCACAGTGGTCGGCTCGGACACGGTGAGGGTGGCGTCCTGCTCGAAGGTGACCGTGGTCGGCTCCGGGAAGACCGCCCCGCCGGCCGGGGTCACCGCCGGCCGGCCGTCGGCCTGCCAGTGCAGCAGCAGGAACAGCACCGGCACCGCGAGCGCGGTCAGCTTGAGCCAGTACTGGAACGCCTGCACGAACGTGATCGACCGCATCCCGCCGAGCGCGACGTTCGCGGTGACCACCAGCCCGACCAGCAGCACCCCGAGCAGATAGGGCGCGCCGGTGACGGTGGTGACGGTCAGCCCGGCGCCGTGCAGCTGCGGCACCAGGTAGAACCATCCGATGATCACCACGAACACGGTGGCGAGCTTGCGTAGCCGGCGGGAGCGCAGCCGCAGCTGGCAGAAGTCGGGCAGCGTGAACGCGCCGGAGCGGCGCAGCGGGGCGGCCACGAACAGCAGCAGCGCCAGGTACCCGGCCGCGAAGCCGACCGGGTACCACAGCATCTCCACGCCGTGCTTGAGGACCAGCCCGGCCACCCCGAGGAAGCTCGCCACCGACAGGTACTCGCCGCTGATCGCCGCCGCGTTCCAGGCCGGGCTGACCGTCCGGGAGGCCACCAGCAGGTCCGATGTGGTGCGAGCCAGCCGCAGCCCGTACGCGCCGATCGCGACCGTCGCCACGGTGACCGCCACGATCGCCGGCACGGTGTAGGGGCTCATCCGGGTGCGCTACTTCTCGGGTCGCTGGACCAGCGCGGTGAAGTCCTGCTCGTTGCGCTCGCTCAGCCGCACGTACGCCCAGCCGACCACCACCAGGAACGGGTACGCCGCCACGCCGAGCAGCAGCCACGGCAGGTGGACGCCCAGCACCCTCACCTCACCCACCTCCGGCGCCGCCGCGAACAGCAGCGGCAGCGCGCCCAGCCCGACCCCCACCACCACCGCCAGCCGCAGCGCTAGCGCCAGCTGGGCCCGGATCAGGCCACGGACCAGCGCCTCCCCGACCCGGGTCTGCTCGGCCAGCTCCGCCCGGGTGCGGTCCTGCCCGGCCTGCCCGGCCACCTCCGCCAGCACCACTCGCACCCGCCGGTCCGCCGCCTGCTCCATCACCGGAGTCTCACGCCTGCCGGGCGCCAGATCAAGCCGGGCGCCAGATCAAGCCGGGCCCGGATCGAGTCAGCGGGTCCAGTCCCGCTTGGCCGCCCGTACCAGCCGGTCCCGCAGCTCGCTGGTGTGCCGGCGGGAGACCGGCAGCTCGGTGCCGCCGACCACCACCACCACGTAGCCGGGGCCGGCCGGCCGCAGCTCGGTGACCCGGCCCAGCTGCACCAGGTACGAGCGGTGGATCCGGACGAACCCCGCCCCCGCCCAGCGCTGCGCGAGCGTGGCCAGCGGCACCCGTACCAGGTGGGAGCCGTCGGCGGTGTGCAGCCGCGCGTAGTCGCCCTGCGCCTCCACCCAGTCAACGGCGGAGCGGGCCAGCAGCCGGGTGGTGCCGGCCAGCTCTACCGGGATCGTCACGTCCGGCTCCGGCGGCTGCGCCGCCGGTCGCTGGCCGGGCACCGCCCGGCCGCTGACCACCCGGCGCAGCGACTCCGCCAGCCGCTCGGCCTGCACCGGCTTGGGCACGTAGTCGGCCACGCCCAGCTCGAACGCGTCCACCGCCCGGTCGTCGTAGGCGGTGACGAACACGATCTCCGGCGGCCGGGCGAACCGGCGCAGCACCCGGGCCAGCTCCATGCCGTCCAGCCCGGGCATCCGGATGTCCAGAAACACCGCGTCCAGGTCGGCGTCCCGCAGCACCCGCAGCGCGCCGGTGGCGTCCCCGGCGGTGTGCACCCGGGCCACCCGGGGGTCGCGGCGCAGCAGGTACGCCAGCTCGTCCAGAGCCGGCGGCTCGTCGTCGACCGCCAGCACCCGCAGGCCGCCGGGTAACGGATGCTCGCCGGTCACGGCCCACCCGCCCGCACGTCCGGGTGGAACTTCGGCACCCGCATGCTCACCTTGGTACCCGCGTCCGGGGCGGTCTCGACCACCAGCCCGTACGGTTCGCCGAACACCGAGCGGAGCCGCTCGTCGACGTTGGAGAGCCCGACGTGCTGGCCGACCTCCCCGGGGTCCTCGGGTCCGTTGTCGGCGGCTCCGGCACCCAGCACCGCCGGGTCCATCCCGACCCCGTCGTCCTCGACCGTGATGTGGCACTCGGCCCCGGCGTCGCGCGCCTCGATGCTGACCGTCCCGGTGCCGGGCTTGCGGGACAGGCCGTGCCGGACCGCGTTCTCCACCAGCGGCTGCAGGCACAGGAACGGCAGCCCGACCGGTAGCACCTCGGGCGCCACCTGCAGCCGGACCTGCAGCCGGTCACCGAACCGGGCCCGCTCGATGGTCAGGTAGCGGTTGATCGAGCGCAGCTCCTCGGCAAGCGTCGTGAACTCCCCCTGGGCGCGGAACGAGTAGCGGGTGAACTCGGCGAACTCCAGGATCAGCTCCCGCGCCCGCTCCGGGTCGGTCCGCACGAACGAGGCGATCGCGGTCAGCGCGTTGTAGACGAAGTGCGGGCTGATCTGCGCCCGCAGCGCCCGCACCTCGGCCCGGGCCAGCCGGGCCCGGGAGGTGTCCAGCTCGGCGAGCGCGAGCTGGGCGGACGCCCACCGCCCGGTCGCCCGGGTTGCCTGCACCAGCCCGGGCGCGGGCGGCCCGTCGGCGAGCGCGACCAGTGCCGCAGTGGTGGCGCCGCCGGCGGCCGCCAGCGGCGCCACCACCGCCCCCCGCACCGGGCAGTCCGGCCGGTCGCACAGCAGCTCGGAGCTGCCGAGCACGGTCGACCGGCCGGTGGCGATCGCCTTCACCGCCGCGGCGGCCAGCTGGCTGTGGTGGTGCTCGCCGCGCCCGTCGAAGGCGAGCAGGCCGTGCCGGTCGGCGACCGCCAGGCCGACCCCCCCGACCAGCGCGCGCAGGTACCGGACGGCCCGGCCGGCGGCGGTCGGGGTCAGGCCCGCCCGCAGCGGCTCGGCGGCCAGCCCGGCGGTGTGCAGCACGTCGTAGGTGGCCTTCTGGGCGGCGGTCGCGATCCCCCGCCGGGCGCGCAGCCGCACCACCGCGTACACCGCGCCGGCGAGCGCCGCGACCAGCGCCAGCAGCGCGAGCGCGGCGGAGACGTTCCGCACGGCTCCATCCTCGCCGATCCCGCCGGTCCGGCCCACCCCCCCGAGCCAGCCGTCCCGCCCGGGTGTGTTCACGCTCCCGGCTGGTCGCCGAACAGGCGCAGCCGGTGCGCCACCGCGGCGGCCTGGCCGCGGCTGCCGACGCCGAGCTTGCCGAGCAGGTTGGAGACGTGGACGCTGACGGTCTTGGGGCTGATGAACAGCGCCTGGCCGATCTCCCGGTTGGAGCGGCCGAGCGCGACCAGCCGCAGCACCTCGGTCTCCCGCTCGGTCAGGCCGAGCCGGTCGGCGCCGTCCGCCGCCGCGGTCGGGGTCGACGGGTCGCCGTCGAGCCAGATCCGGGCGCCGCGAGCCAGCGCCCGGATGTCGTCCAGCAGCGGCCCCGCGCCGAGGTCGCGGGCGTGCGCCTGGGCGGTGCGCAGCAGTGCCCGGGCCGGTTCCAGCTCGCCCGCCCGCAGCCGGGCTTCGGCCGCCCGCAGCTGCGCGTAGGCGGTCGGGTACGGGCGGCCGAGCCGGTCCCAGGCGGCGACGACCTGGTCCCACCCGGCGGCCACTGGATCGGCCAGCTCAGCGGCGACCTGGGCCGCGTACGCCCGGTACAAGGGGGTGTCGGCCGGCAGCTCGGACCCGGCCTCCCGCAGGCCGGCCAGCTCCGGGGTTTCCGGCCCGGGACCGGTGGCCGGCCGGCCGCGGCACCCGTGGACGCGCGCCGCGGTGGCGAGCAACGGCCAGCGCTCGTACGGGGCGGCGCCGGACCCGACCCCGCCGGCCAGCGCCGCCGCCACCAGCTGCCACGCGTCGTCGATCCGCTGTTCCGCCAGCGCCAGCTCGGCCTCGAGCCGGGTCACCAGCACGGTCCGCGGCGCGGCCGCCGGGTCGAGCAGGCTGCGCGCCAGCGACAGCTGGTCCCGGGCCCGGTCCCGCTCACCGCGGGCGAGCGCGATCTCGGCCCGTTGCGCGTGCAGGGTGGCGCCCGGCGCACCGGTGGGGTCCCGGTCGATCGCCTGCCGGCTCGCCTGGTCCGCCTCGTCCCACCTGCCGACGGCGAACCGGGCGGCGGTGAGCTGGACGCTCAGCAGCATGCCCAGTGTGCGGCCCAGGCCGGCCGCCTCGGCGTCCCGGAGACCCCGCTGGGCCGCCTCGATCACCGCCGGGTAGTCGCCGAGGCGATGCTCCACCTCGGCCAGGTTGAGATCCACCCGGGCCAGCCGCACCGGGTCGGACTGGCCGGCGGCGAGCGCGCCGGCCGCCTGCAGCGCGGCCCGCCCGTCCTGGTGCTGGCCGAGCTGGCTGAGCGCCCAACCGACGGTGGTCCGGGCGTTCGCCTCGAGCCCGGGCTCACCATGCGCGGCGGCGATCTCCGCCGCCTCGGCGGCCAGCTCGCGCGCCGGCGTGGCCTGGCCCCGCACCGCCAGCACGGCGCTGGCCAGGTCGAGGATTCGGGCCCGGGCCAGCGACCGGTCCGCGGGGAGCAGTTCCAGGGCCTCCGTCACCGCGGTCGAGGCGCCCTCCCGGTGCAGGTTCTGAAGGAGCATGCCGCGATGAGCCAGCAGCAGCGCGACCCGCTCCGGCGCTTGCACCCGGTCCGCCTCGACCAGCGCGCGGTCGAGCAGCTCGAGCGCGTCGAGATCGTTACCGGCCCAGGTAGCCGCGGCGATCGCGGTCTCGAACAGGCCGAGCCGATCCGGGCCGGACATCGACCCGGCACCGGCCGCCGGCGGCCGCAGCGCCCGGTCGAGCAGCTGCACCTGCTCGGCGTGGGCGTAGATGCGCTGGGCTGCCTCGGCCGCCCGTAACAGCGCCGGCAGCGCCTTGGCCACCGTCCCCGCCTCGTACCAGTGAAAGGCCGTCGCGGCCGCCAGCCGGTCGGGCGGGACCAGGCCCTGGTCGGCCTCGAGTGCCTCCGCATAGGTCCGATGTAGCCGGATCCGTTCCGCCGGAAGCAGGTCGTCGACGACCGCCGCTCGCAGCAGCCGGTGCGGGAGGGCGTAACCGTCCGGACCGGCCCGCAGGACGCCACCGTCCGCGGCCGCCCGCACGGCTTCCAGCAGCTCGTCCTCGGCCAGCCCCGCGACGGCCGCGAGCAGGTCATGCGAGATCGGCTGGCCACCGACCGCCACCAGTCTCACCACCCGGGCAGCCGGTCGGGGAAGCCGCGCCACCCGGTCGACGAGCAGGTCGCGCAGCGACTCCGGAATCGTCTCGGGGACCGGCGCCCGCGCCAGCTCCACGGCGAAGAACGGGTTGCCGCCGCAGCTGCGGTACACCCGGTCCAGCAGCTCGCCGGTGGGCGGGTGCCCGAGCACGCCCGCCAGCAGCTCCGCCGTCTCGGCCCGGGAGAGCCGCTCGACCTCGATCCGGCGTACGCCGGGCAGGCGCTCCAGCTCCGCCAGGTAGCGGCGCAGCGGGTGGCCACGCGTCACGTCGTCGGAGCGGTACGCCCCGGCCAGCAGGACCCGCGACGACCGCAGCGTGCGGACCAGCAGCTGGAGCAGGTCCAGGGTGGAACGGTCGGCCCACTGCAGGTCGTCGATCAGCAGTACCAGCGGGCGCTGCGCACCGAGCCGGCGGAGCAGCGCACCGAACAGCTCGAACAGCCGAGCCTGGCCACCGGGTTCGCCCTCGGCGGCGCCCAGCTCCGGCAGCAGCCGCAGCATCCCGTCGCCCCCGGGGACCAGGTCGCTCAGGGCCCGCGTACCACCCTCGTCGACCAGGGTGCGCAGCACCGCGGTGGCCGGTGCGAGCGGAAGGCCCTCGGCGCCCAGCGGGACGCAGGCGCTGCGCAGGACCCGTGGCCCGGCTGCTTCCGCCGTGCTGGCGAAGTGCTCCAGCAGCCGGGTCTTGCCGGCTCCGGCCTCCCCGCTGACCACCACCAGCTGGAGCGCTCCGGACTGCGCGACCCGCCAGGCGTCATCCAGCACCGCCAGCTGGTGCTGGCGCCCCACCATGCTGCGCAGCCCCACCGCGTCAGGATACGCAGCCGGTCAGGGCTGCGGCGAGGCAGATCTGAGGTGGCCGCTAGGGCACCCGACCTAGGCGGGACCGCCCGCCTTACCGCCAACCTCGAAGCGTCGGAGTCACTGCTCGTAGAAGGGACACACAGATGAGTACCCCGCAAACCGGGCGGGCCGCCGCGGCGGGTACGGCGGCGGCACCGGACCCCCGACGGTGGGCAGCGCTCGCGGTGGCGCTGCTGGCCGTTTTCATGGATCTGGTCGACATCACCATCGTCCTGATCGCCGCGCCGGCGATCCAGGCCGACCTGGGGACCGGTTACGCGAGCATCCAGTGGGTCATCGCGGCGTACTCGCTGGCGCTCGGCCTCGGGCTGATCACGGGCGGCCGGCTGGGCGACATCCTGGGGCGGAGGCGGATGTTCCTGGCCGGGGTCGCGGGCTTCACCCTGGCGTCGGCGGCGTGCGCGCTGGCCCCGGGCGTCGGAACGCTGATCGCCGCCCGGGTCCTGCAGGGGGCAGCCGCGGCCATGATGGTGCCGCAGGTGCTGGCCATGGTCCAGGTGAGCTTCCCGGCCCGGGAGCGGGCCAAGGCGTTCGGTCTCTACGGCGCGGTGACCGGGCTGGCGGCCGCCGCGGCCCCGATCGTCGGTGGCCTGCTGGTCGGGAACGACGTGCTCGGCCTGCAGTGGCGCTCGGTGTTCTGGGTCAACGTGCCGATCGGGGTGCTCGCCGTCGTGGCCGGCGCGGTGTGGATGCGGGAGTCGCGCGCCGCCGACCGGCCGCGGCTGGACGTCCCCGGGGTGGTGCTGGCGACGGTCGGGCTGCTGCTCCTGCTCTACCCGCTGATCCAGGGCGCGGAGCTGGGCTGGCCCGGCTGGGTGTGGCTGATGCTGGCGGCGTCGGTGCTGGCGTTGGCTGGCTTCGCCCGCCACCAGGCGCGCCGCGGGCGGACCGGGGACGCGCTGGTGCCGTTGTCGCTGTTCGGCAGCCGGTCGTTCGTCGCCGGTCTGCTCGCGGTGCTGGTGATGTTCTCCGCGCTCGGGTCGTTCTTCATGGTGCTGACCATCACGCTCCAGACCGGACACGGCTTCTCCGCCCTGACGGTCGGGCTGATCTTCATGGCGTGGCCGGTCGGCCTGGCTGCCACCGCCGGCGCGGCGGTGCGGCTGGCGCCCCGGATCGGACGCAGGCTGGTCTCGATCGGGGCGCTGCTGCTCACGGCCGCGATGCTCGCCCTGATCACGACGATCAGTCGCTCCGGGGGCGACCTCGGCGCCTGGCACCTGGTGCCGGCACTGCTGGTCGGCGGGGTCGGGTTCGGCCTGGTGGCACCGATCCTGGTCGACATGGTGCTCGCCACCGTGCCGGCGAGCGCGGCCGGCGCCGCCTCCGGGGTCACCAACACGATCGTCCAGGTCGCCGGCGCGGCCGGCGTGGCGGTGGTCGGCGCCCTGTTCACCACGTTCCTGGACCGCACCGGCGACTTCGACCTGGCCGCGCAACGGGCGCTCTGGTACGCCGTCGGCGCGTTCGCGCTCGGGTTCGTCCTCAGTCGCGCGCTGCCGGCCCGCGCCCACCACGCAACCGACCACTAGCACCAGCTGTTGAACCACAAGGGAGGATGACCATGACTACCATCGTTTCCGAGCATGGCGTACGCGACGCACACGTCGTCGTGCCGAACCCCGGCTCGCCGAGGCAGGAGGCGGCCAGGCTCAGCTTCGACCGCGGGCTGGAACATGTCGACCTGCGGGCCGGTGCCGAACCGGAGGCACTGCTGACCGGCAGGTTCGGCGAGCCGCTGCCGGTGGTGTGGGCCGCCGGCCAGAACGTTCACATCGCGTACCCGATCGGCTCCCGGCTGCTGCGCCGGGTCGGTCCGAACGCGGTCCGGGTCAACCCGGCCGTACCCTGGGCGCTGGACGTCCACGGTGGAGCCAGCCGGCTGGAGGCCGATCTCACCGGCATCGACCTGCACTCGGTCGCGTTCCATTCCGGAGCCGCCGACGTCCGGATCGCGCTCGGCCACCCGGGTGGGCCACGCCGGATCCGGCTGGCGTCGGTGAGCAACCTGACGATCGAACGTCCGGCCCGGGTGCCGGTGCGGCTGGAGATTGCCGGTGGCGCGGCCGACGTGGCCCTCGACAACCGGCGCTACGGCGCGGTCGGCAACGGGCTGGCCGACCAGAGCGAGGGCTACCACCCGGACGCACCCCACTATCTCGTGACCGTCGCCGCCGGCGCCCACGCCCTCACCATCACCGGAGTCGACTAGCCGGCCGGTCGGGATCCTCCGCCGGGACCACGGTTCCGGGGGAGGATCCCCGAGCGCGGCTCGCCGGCGCCTGACCTCCGCGCCGCCGCCCCCGGTCGCAGCACCCCGACCACGACCGCCACCCCGACCAGCAGCACCGCCAGCACCCCGGCCACCACCTGCATACCGTAGGTGAACGCCGGCTGCACCACCCCGAGCAGCTCGGCCGCGGTGGCCTCGGGCAGCCGCTGCGCGGCGGCCACCGCCCCGGCGAGCGTTTCCCGCGCGTCGGCGGTGACATCGCCGGGCAGGTCCGCCGGGAGCGTGTCGCCGGTCACCCGGCGGCGGTAGATCGCCGCCCCGATGCTGCCCGCGGTCGCCACCCCGAGCGCGATCCCGAGCTCGTTGCCGGTCTCCGCGGTGCCGGCGGCGGTGCCCGCCCGGGCCGCCGGCACGC
>WHTQ01000125.1 GCA_009377645.1 Micromonosporaceae bacterium
CAGCACGGTGGCCCGGGCGCTGGAGAACGTCGGCTTCTACGTGGTCGACAACCTGCCGCAGGCGCTGCTGCTGGACATGGCCGAGCTGGCCAGCCGGGCCGGGCAGGCGGTGCGCCGGACCGCGATGGTGCTGGACGTGCGCAGCCGGGCGTTCTCCACCGACCTGGCCGGGGCGATCCGGGCGCTGGCCGACCGGGGCTACCCGGCCCAGGTGGTGTTCGTCGACGCCGACGACGAGGCGCTGATCCGCCGGTTCGAGAGCGTCCGCCGCCCGCACCCGCTGCAGGGCGACGGCCGGCTGGCGGACGGGATCGCGGCCGAGCGCAAGCTGCTGCAGGAGGCCCGGGACGCCGCGGACGTGATCATCGACACCACCCACCTGAACGTGAACCAGCTGCGCGCCCGGGTGGAGGAGCTGTTCGGCGAGGAGGACACCCGGCGGCTGCGGGTCACCGTGCTGTCGTTCGGGTTCAAGTACGGGCTGCCTCCGGACGCCGACTTCGTGCTGGATGCACGGTTCCTGCCCAACCCGCACTGGGTGCCGACGCTGCGGGACCGGACCGGCCGGGACTCCGAGGTCGGCGCGTACGTGCTCGGCCGGCGCGGTGCCCGTACCTTTGTGGAGACCTGTGCCCGGCTGGTCAGCGCGACCGCGCCGGGCTTCGAGCGGGAGGGCAAGCGGTATCTGACAGTGGCGGTCGGATGCACCGGCGGCAAGCACCGCAGCGTGGCGATCGCCGAGGAGCTGGCGCGGCGGCTGCGGCAGCTACGGGTGGGCGCCCACGCCCACCACCGGGACCTGGAGCGCGAGTGACCGCGGCGGAGCGGGTCCGGCTGGTGGCCTTCGGCGGCGGCCACGGGCTGGGCGCCTCGCTACGGGCGCTGCGGCGCTGTCAGGCCGAGCTGCCCGGGCTGGCGGTCACGGCGGTGGTGACGGTCGGCGACGACGGCGGCTCCAGCGGCCGGCTGCGGGCGCAGCGAGGGGCGCTGCCCCCCGGCGACCTGCGCGAGGCACTGGCGGCGCTGGCCGGTGACGACCCGCACAGCCGGACCACCGCCGACCTGCTCCTGCACCGGTTCCCGCCGGTACCCGGGTCCGACCGGGACCCGTTGGTCGGCCACCCGGTCGGCAACCTGGTCCTGTGCGGCCTGATGGAGCTGCTCGGCGACCCGGTCGCGGCGCTTGACCACGCGGCCGGGATGGTCCGCGCCGCCGGCCGGGTGCTGCCGATGTCGCGCGAGCCGGTGGCGATCGAGGCGACGGTCCGCGGAGCCGACCCGACCCGCCCGGACCAGCCGGTGACCGTCCGCGGGCAGCACGAGGTGGCGATCAGCCCGGGCCGGGTGGAGACGGTCCGGCTGGACCCGGCCCGGCCGGTCGCCTGCCGGGAGGCGCTGGCCGCGGTCGCCGGGGCGGACTGGCTGATCTTCGGCCCGGGCAGCTGGTACACGAGCGTGATCCCGCACCTGCTGGTCCCGGACCTGGCGGCCGCGGTGGTGGCTAGCCCGGCCCGGCGGCTGGTCATCCTCAACCTGAGCACCGAGCCGGAGACCGCCGGCCTGACCCTGCCCGCGCACCTGACCGCCTTGGCCCGCTACGCACCGGGTCTGAAGGTCGACCGGGTGCTCGCCGACCCGGGCTGGCTGGCCGATCCGGAGCCGGTGCGGCGGGCCGCCGGATCGCTGGGCGCGGAGCTGTGCCTGGCACCGATGGCCGCCAGCGGGCGTAGCGCCAGCGGAGCCCGCGGTCAAGCGGCCGAGCCGTTGGACATGGCCGTCAGCGGGCGTAGCGCCAGCGGAGCCCGCGGTCAAGCGGCCGAGCCGTTCGACATGGCCGTCGGTGGCGACGGCGCGGCCCGGCACGACCCGGCCGCGCTGGCGACCGCCCTGTTGCCGGTGCTGGCCACCACTCGTTAACCACATACCTGACTACCGCGAGGTGACACACGATGGCGATGACCGCAGCAGTCAAGGACGAGCTGAGCCGCGTCGACGTGCCCAAGCCCTGCTGCCGGCGGGCAGAGATGACCGCGGTGCTGCGGTTCGCCGGTGGCCTGCACATCGTGGGCGGCCGGGTGGTGGTGGAGTCGGAGCTGGACACCGGAGCGGTGGCCCGGCGGCTGCGCCGGGAGGTCGCCGACCTCTACGGGTACCCCAGCGAGATCCACGTGCTCGCCTCCGGCGGGCTGCGCAAGGCCAGCCACTACATCGTCCGGGTGGTCAAGGACGGAGAAGCGCTGGCCCGCCAGACCGGGCTGCTGGACGTGCGCGGGCGGCCGGTGCGGGGGCTGCCGCCGCACGTGGTCGCCGGCGGGGTGTGCTGCGCGGTCGCGGCCTGGCGGGGGGCGTTCCTGGCCCACGGGTCGCTCACCGAGCCGGGCCGCTCCAGCGCCCTGGAGATCACCTGTCCGGGTCCGGAGTCGGCGCTCGCGCTGGTCGGGGCGGCCCGCCGGATCGGGATCACCGCCAAGGCCCGGGAGGTGCGGGCGGTGGAACGGGTGGTGGTCAAGGACGGGGACGCGATCGCCGCGCTGCTGACCCGGATCGGGGCTCACTCCAGTGTGCTCACCTGGGAGGAGCGCCGGGTGCGGCGGGAGGTCCGGGCCACCGCGAACCGGCTGGCGAACTTCGACGACGCGAACCTGCGCCGGTCGGCGCGGGCCGCGGTGGCCGCCGCCGCCCGGGTCACCCGGGCGCTGGAGATCCTCGGCGTGGAGGCGCCCGAGCACCTGAGCAGCGCCGGCCGGCTGCGGCTGGCCAACCGGCAGGCGTCGCTGGAGGAGCTGGGGGCGCTGGCCGACCCGCCGCTGACCAAGGACGCGATCGCCGGCCGGATCCGGCGGCTGCTGGCGCTGGCCGACAAGCGGGCGGCCGACCTGGGGGTGCCGGACACCGATGCCTCGGTGACCGCGGAGATGATGGCGGTCTGACTGCCTGCCCGGCGGTCCCGGCCGCTCGCCTGGCGGTCTGGCTGCCCGCCTCCCGATCTGGTCAGTTCGCTGGGTGCGCCTGCGGGTCGCCGGCCAGGTAGCGGGCAACCTCGGCGGCCATCATCCGGGCGGCGCTCTGCGCGGTCTGCCGGCTGGCCCCACCCAGGTGCGGGGTCAGGATCACGTTGTCCAGCCGGCGCAGCCGGGAGCCGGCCGGCAGCGGCTCCTCCGGGAACACGTCGAACGCGGCCGCGGCCAGCCGCCCCTGAGCCAGCGCGTCGGCCGCCGCGTCGTAGTCCAGCAGCGACCCGCGGGCGGCGTTGACCAGGATCGCGTCCGGGCGCATCAGGCGCAGCTGCGCCGCACCGATCAGGTGCGCGGTCTCCGGGGTGGCCCGGGCGTGCAGGCTGACCACCAGGCTGCCGGCCAGCAGCTCGGCCAGCGTCCCGACCGGCTCGGCGATACCGTCCAGTGTGGCCGGATCGGCGTACGGGTCGAAGTAGCGGACGGTGGCCTCCATGGCCGACAGCACCCGGGCCACCCGCCGGCCGACCGCGCCGCACCCGACCAGCCCGACCGGGCTGCCGGCCAGCTCCGGCCCGGTCTCCTGGTACCGGTAGAGGTCGCTGCGCCACCGCCCGGCCCGCAGCTCGGCGTCCCGCCGGGGCAGCTGCCGGACCGCCGCGAGGATCAGCGCGAGCGTGTGCTCGGCGGTGGCGGTGGCGTTGCGCCCGGGTGCGGTGCAGACCGTGACCCGGTACGCGGTGGCGGCGGCGAGGTTGACGTTGACCGCGCCGCCCCGGCCGACACACAGCAGCCGCAGGTCCGGCGCCGCGGCCAGCACCCGGCTGGTCACCGGCGCCTGCTCGGTCAGGCAGATCTCCACCCCGGGCAGCGCGTCGATCAGCTGCTGCTCGGTCCCCGACGCCTCGGCCACCTCCGCGACCGGACCGAACGGCTCCGGTGGCCACGGCAGGACCAGCTCCGAGGTCGCCAGCCGGTCCGGACCGACCGCCTCCTGCAGCGCCGCCCGGATCAGGCCGTTGTGCACGAAGTGGTCCCCGGCCAGCAGCACCCTGGTCGTCATCGGAGCACCTCTCCGGCCGCTACCGGCCACGCGTTCCACGACAGCAGAGCGGCCCGCCGAGTGGAAGGTCAAGCAACGAGCAGAGCATCACCCGGATCAACGTGCCGTGGCAGACCACCAGCAACCGCCCGTCCGGGTGATCGGGCGGCGAGCTCGGTCAGGCAGGCCAGCCCGTGGGCGCCCGCCTGCCGCGGCCGACCGGCGGCCGGACCGGTGAGGCGGGGGCCGGACCGGGTGAGGCGGGGGCCGGCCCGGTCCGGCGCTCGACTATCCTCGGCCAGAGAGCGGGCAGCGCCGCCTGCGAGCGAGCCGGACACATCCAAGCGCAAGGAGATGAACCAGCCGTGACCATCCGGGTTGGCATCAACGGATTCGGCCGCATCGGCCGCAACTTCTTCCGGGCGGTGCTGGCCACCGGTGCGGACATCGAGCTGGTGGTCTACAACGATCTCGGCGACGCGGCCACGATCGGGCACCTGCTCAAGTACGACAGCATCCTCGGCCGGCTGCCGCAGGAGGTGAAGGTCGGCGGCGCCGAGCTGACCGTCGGCGGTCGCACCATCCGGGCGTTCGCCGAGCGGGACCCGGCCAAGCTGCCGTGGGGCGAGCTCGGCGCGGAGATCGTGATCGAGTCGACCGGCCTGTTCACCGACGCCACCAAGGCGCGGGCGCACCTGGACGGCGGCGCCAAGAAGGTGATCATCAGCGCGCCGGCCAGCAACGAGGACGTGACGATCGTGCTCGGCGTCAACGGCGACACGTACGACCCGGCGACGCACACGATCATCTCGATGGCCTCCTGCACCACGAACTGCCTGGCCCCGATGGCGAAGGTGCTGCACGACGCGCTCGGCGTCCAGCGCGGCCTAATGACCACCATCCACGCCTACACCCAGGACCAGAACCTGCAGGACGGCCCGCACAAGGACCTGCGCCGGGCCCGGGCGGCGGCGCTGAACATCGTGCCCACCAGCACCGGCGCGGCCAAGGCGATCGGGCTGGTGCTGCCGGAGCTGAACGGCAAGCTGGACGGGTACGCGCTGCGGGTGCCGATCGCCACCGGCTCAGTCACCGACCTGACCGCCACGGTCGGGCGGGAGACCACGGTGGACGAAGTGAACGCCGCGATGCGGGCGGCCGCCGAAGGTCCGATGCGCGGCATCCTGTCCTACACCGAGGACCCGATCGTGTCCGCGGACATCGTGACCGACCCCTCCTCCTGCGTGTTCGACGCCGGGATGACCCGGGTGATCGGCGACCAGGTGAAGGCGATCGGCTGGTACGACAACGAGTGGGGCTTCTCGAACCGGCTGGTGGACCTGGTCAGGCTGGTCGGCTCATCGCTGTGAGCGCTGGAGCGGACCGGATTCTCCGATGAGGGCGCTCGAGGACCTGCTGGCCGAGGGGGTTCGGGGCCGGCGGGTGCTGGTCCGGGCGGACCTGAACGTCCCGCTCGACGGTGACCGGATCACCGACGACGGCCGGGTCCGGGCGGTGCTGCCCACCCTGACCGCGCTGCGCGAGGCCGGCGCGGCGGTGCTGGTCTGCTCCCACCTCGGCCGTCCGAAGGGGCGGCCGGACCCGGCCTTCACGCTCGCCCCGGTGGCCGCGAGGCTGGGCGAGCTGCTCGGCGCGCCGGTCGGGTTCGCCACCGACGTGGTGGGCCGGTCGGCCAGGGCCACCGCGGCCGGGCTGGCGGCCGGCCAGCTGGCGGTCCTGGAGAACCTCCGGTTCGAGCCGGGGGAGACCAGCCAGGACCCGACCGAGCGGGCGGCGTTCGCGGACCAGCTCGCGGCGCTCGCCGACGCCTATGTGGACGACGCGTTCGGGGCGGTGCACCGGGCGCACGCGAGCGTGGTGGAGGTGGCCGCCCGGCTGCCGGCCTACGCGGGCGGTCTGGTGCGGCGGGAGCTGGACGTGCTCCGCCGGCTGACCGAATCGCCCGACCACCCGTACATGGTGGTCCTCGGCGGGGCGAAGGTCTCCGACAAGCTCGCCGTGATCGAGGCCCTGCTGCCTGAGATATCAGGCCCGGCCGCTATGACCGCGGGCTACGCTCCGCTACACCCGCTGGCGGCCGGGGTCGACCGGCTGCTGGTCGGCGGCGGCATGTGCTTCACGTTCCTGAAAGCGCAGGGGTACGAGGTGGGCCGCTCGCTGCTGGAGGAGGAGCTGGTCGACACCTGCCGGGACCTGCTGACCCGGGCCGGCGACCGGATCGTGCTGCCCGTCGACGTGCTGGTCGCGGCCGAGCTGTCGGCCGACGCGGAACACTCGACAGTGGAGGTGTCGGCGATCCCGCCCGACCAGTTGGGGGCGGACATCGGACCGGCCAGTGTGGACCGGTTCGCGGCGGCGCTGCACGGGGCGAAGACCGTGTTCTGGAACGGGCCGATGGGAGTGTTCGAGCTGGCGCCGTTCGCGGCCGGCACCCGCCGGGTGGCCGAGGCGATCGCCGCGGTAGACGGGCTGACCGTGGTCGGCGGCGGGGACTCGGCCGCGGCGGTGCGCACGCTCGGCCTGCCCGAGTCCAGGTTCGGCCACGTCTCGACCGGTGGGGGAGCCTCGCTGGAGTATCTGGAGGGCAGGCCGCTGCCCGGTCTGGTCGCACTGGAGGAGCGGGAGTCACCGTGAGCCGAGCCCGCCGGCCGCTGATGGCCGGTAACTGGAAGATGAACCTGACCCACCTCGAGGCGATCGCGCTGGTGCAGAAGCTGGCGTTCAGCCTCACCGAGCGGCAGCTCTCGGACGTGGAGGTGGTGGTGCTGCCGCCGTTCACCGACCTGCGCAGCGTCCAGACGCTGGTGGACGGGGACCGGCTGCTGATCGGGTACGGCGCGCAGGACCTCTCGCCGCACCCGCCCGGTGCCTACACCGGCGACATCGCCGGCAGCCTGCTGGCCAAGCTCGGCTGCCAGTACGTGGTGGTCGGCCACTCCGAGCGGCGGGCCTACCACGGCGAGGACGACGCGCTGGTCAACGCGAAGGTGGCCGCCGCGCTCCGGCACGACTTGGTGCCGATCCTGTGCGTGGGGGAGGGCATCGCGGAGCGGGAGGCCGGCGCGCAGGTGACCCATACCGTCGGTCAGCTGGATGCCGCGCTGGCCGGCCGGTCCCCGGAGCAGGTGGCGCGGATGGTGGTCGCGTACGAGCCGGTGTGGGCGATCGGGACCGGCCGGACCGCGACCCCCGCCGACGCGCAGGAGGTGATCGGCGCGCTGCGGACCCGGCTGGCCGAGCAGTTCGCCGAGAGCGCCGCCGAGACGGTCCGGATTCTCTACGGCGGGTCGGTGAAGGCCGGCAACATCAAGCCGATCATGGCCGAGCCGGACATCGACGGTGCGCTGGTCGGCGGGGCGAGCCTGGTGGCCGACGAGTTCGTTGGGATATGCCGGTTTTCCGAGCACTGAGCCGGCCGGCCGCCCGCTCCCCGGTTCCCAGCCACCGCGCAGGCGGCCTAGAGTGTTCGGTTGTGGACCCCTCGCTGCCCGGTACCGCCCGCCGCCGGAGCGCCGGTCCCCGTGGGTGGCGGGTCGGCCGGCTGGTTACGGCGGTGCTCGCCGCTACCACGCTGCTGGCCACCGCCGCCTGCCAGACCGCCGACGCCGGCGGGGACCGGGAGCCGCAGCCCGGCGGCACCCTGCGGGTGAGCCTGCAGGGGTGGGTGAACTACCTCGACCCGCAGCTGGTGCAGCAGGCGCTGGAGCTGAACATCAGCCACCTGGTGACCCGCACCCTGACCGGGTTCCGGCCCGAGCCCGGGGCGGCCGGCAGCGAGCTGGTGCCGGATCTGGCCACCGACACCGGCCGGCCGAGCGAGAACAACACGGTCTGGGAGTTCACCCTTCGGGACGGTCCCCGGTGGGAGGACGGCGAGCCGGTCACCTGCCAGGACTTGAAGTACGGCGTGGAGCGCCGGTTCTCGGAGCTGCCGGACCGGCAGAGCGGCGCCCCGTACCCGCTGGACTATCTCCAGGACAACCCGCCGGCCGATGGCGAGCCGGCCGGCGATGGCCGGGTCTACAAGGGTCCCTGGGTGGGGCAGAACAACAACGGCGAGGGACTGACCTCGGTCGAGTGCGTTGACCAGCAACTGATCCGGTTCCACCTCAACCAGGCCCGCAGCGACTTCAACTACACCATGTCGCTGCCAGTGTTCGGCGCGGTGCGGCCGGGCACCGACGACGACCGGGACGCCTATAACGTGCAGCCCTTGTCGAACGGCCCCTACCTGGTCAGCGAGCACGAGAGCGACCCGGACGACCCGACCCAGAACCTGCTCGTGCTGGAGCGCAACCCGCACTGGAGCGCCGCCAGTGACCCGCACCGGGCGGCCTACCCGGACCGGATCGAGGTCACCCAGACCACCGACATCGCGGTCACCACCAACGACCTGGTCAACGACCAGGGCGAGGACCAGTCCCGGATCCTGCTCGACTGGGACATCGCCCCGACCTTCCTGCAGCAGGTGATGACCGACCCGGAGCTGTCCCAGCGGGTCGCCTCCGGCCCCACCGGCGCGGTGCGCTACTTGGCGGTCAACACCGAGAAGATTCCGGACCAGCGGTGCCGGCAGGCGCTCGCGTACGCGATCAACAAGCGTAAGTTCCGCTCGATGTTCGGGGGCTCGCTGCTGGGCGAGCTGGCCACCTCGATGGTCCCGCCGAACCTGCGGGCGCACCAGGAGTTCGACCACTACGGCACCGGCGAGTTCCCGGACGGCCAGCCGGACCGGGCCCAGCAGATTCTGGACGAGGCGGAGGCCGACGGGGTCACCTGCTTCGAGCAGCCAATCACGTTCACGTACCCGGACGACGCCCAGATCCAGCGGCTGGCCAACACGGTGGTCGAGTCGTACCAGCGGATCGGGATCCAGGTCACGACCGAGCCGATGCCGTCGGCGTCCTACTTCGCCCAGCTGCTGGGCGAGCGGCACGGCGACTTCCACCTCAGCTGGGTCGGCTGGATCCCGGACTGGCCGAACGGGTCCGCGGTGATCCCCCCGCTGTTCCGGGGCTGCGACCCGTGCACCGGCACCACCAACCTCTCGTACCTCAACGACGAGCAGGTCAACGACATGATCGACGCGGCGTTCGCGGAGGAGGACCTGGACCGGCAGTACCTGCTCTGGGGGGAGCTGGACAGCCGGATCCAGCAGCTGGCGGCGACCATCCCGATCATGTTCAACAACGGGCTGCGGATGCACGGCTCGAACGTGCGCGGGGCGTTCATGCATCCGCAGTACGCGATGCCGGATCTGTCCGCGATCGGGCTGGCTGACCCGGCCCGCTCCGTGAGCACCGATGACTAGTATCCTGAAACCTGTACACCCGACTGCTAAGGACTGACCTCACGATGCCCAGCTGGTTCCCGTACATGCTGATCCTGCTGCTGGTGGTCACCAGCGTCATCCTGACCGCGCTGGTGCTGCTGCACAAGGGCAAGGGCGGCGGCCTGTCGAGCATGTTCGGCGGCGGGGTCACCTCCAACCTGTCCGGGTCGTCGGTCGCCGAGAAGAACCTGGACCGGTACACGATCCTGGTGGGTCTGGTGTGGTTCGCGGCGATCGTCGCGTTCGGTCTCTGGCTGCGGACCACCGTCACGGTCTGACCCGGAGCGGTCGCCGGGTTCAGCTCACCTTGAGCTGTTCGTCGCCGAAGTCCGCGATGAGCTTGAGCGTCCCGCCGAGCGCGGAGACATAGCGGTCGATGACCTCGCGGGTGGATACGGTGCCCCTCTCGATCTGCGACACTCGAGCGGCAGACACGGCCATCCGATCTGCCACCTGCCGCTGGGTGAGACCGCGACGCTTGCGGTCGAACACGAACAGGATGCGAGGTCAGCGCAGGGTGCGCAGCCGCGGCCGGGCCTGCGCGGCGGCGGCCCGGTCGAGCAGCCACAGCGTGCGGTCGACCCCCCGCACCCCGGCGGCCGGCACCTGCACCGGCCCGGCGCCGGAGAACGCCATCTCGACCGCCCCGGCCTTGTCCCGGCCGGCCGCCACCAGCCACACCTGCTCGGCGGTGTTGATCGTCGGGAGGGTCAGGGTCAGCCTGGTCGGGGGCGGTTTCGGGGCGCCCCGCACCGCGCACACCGCCCGGGCCTCGTAGGCGGCCGGCTGCTCCGGGAAGATCGAGGCGATGTGCCCATCCTCGCCGACCCCGAGCAGGAGCAGGTCGAAGTGGGGGAGCCGGGCCGGGTGGCCGGCGGCGGCCAGCCGCTGCGCGTACCGGGCGGCCGCCGCCTCCGGGTCGGTCCCGTCCGGGCCGCCGGCGGCCGGCATCGGGTGGACCCGGGCCGGCTCCAGCAGCGTCCCGAACGCCGCCCGGGCCTGGGTCTCGTTGCGCTGCTCGTGCCCGGCCGGGAGGAACCGCTCGTCCCCCCACCACACTGTCACCCGGGACCAGTCCACCGCGTGCTGGGCCGGGCTGGCTGCGACCGCCCGGTAGACGGCGCCCGCGACCCGGCCACCGGTGAGCACCACGCTCGCCTCGCCCCGGGCCGCCTGGGCGTCCACCAGAGCCACCAGCAGCCGAGCCGCTACCGCCTCGGCCAGCACCTGCGGGTCCGAGTGGACCACCACATCGGTGCTCATTCTGGTGCACCGGAGGCGTCGGCCGGGTCCACCCAGATGTGCACCCGGCTGGTGGGGCGCCGGGTCAGTTCGGGCACCCTGGTGGTCGCCGACAGCGCCCGCGCGTACGGCTGGTCGGCGTCCAGCCGGCGCAGCTCCTCGGCCAGCTCCTCGCCCAGCGAGCGGGCCAGCATCGGCACCACCCGCGGATCGTGCCCGGTGCGCTGCAGCACCGCGGCGCCGTCCTCCCGCCGGACCGTGATCTCGTCGTCCTCGGCCAGCTCCAGCCGCACCGACGCCAGGCCATCGACGGGCGCACCGGCGGTCGGGCCGCCACCCGGAGTGTCCTCCCGGGCCGGGTCGAACTCCAGCCGGGCGGACAGCCAGCCGGCGAACAGCGCCGCGCTGGCGTCGCCGGCGGGGGCGGTAACGGTGGCCGCCACCGGCCGCGCCCCGGTGCGCGCCGGCACGTCCAGCGCCCCGGCGACCAGGGTGCGCCACCCGGTGGTCCGGGTCCAGGCCAGGTCGGTGTCCCCGGCCGCGTAGTCGACCGCCCGCTGGTGCAGCGCCGCCACCGGATCCTCGGCCTGCCGGCAGTCGGTGATCCGCCGTTCCGCGACCACGCCGAGCGGGTCGGTGCTGAGCTGCTCCGGCGGCGGGCCATGCCACCAGGTGACCACCGGCACGTCCGGAGCCAGCAGCGGCATCACCACCGACTCGGCGTGCAGCGCCAGCCGTCCCTGCATCCGCATGATCACCGCCTCGCACGGACCGAGCCGCCCCCCGAGCACGACCTCCGCGTCCAGCCGGTCCGGCGAGCTGCTCCGGCCGACCGGGGAGCGGGTCACCACCAGGATCCGGCACGGGTGGGCGGCGGCGGCGACGGTGGCCGCGTCCTCGACCGCCTTCACCGGGGTGTACCGGGCACCGGGCCGCTCGTCCACCACCGCGACCAGGGTCAGCGCCAGGCCGCTGGTCACCCCGTCGCTGCGCCGGGCGGCGGCCAGCTCGCGTACCACCTCGGCGCCGGTGGTGTCCCACAACGCGGTCACGGTTGCTCCCCGCCGCGGCGCGGCGACCCGCGGCTCACGCCCGCCGCCAGGTGCGTCCGTCGCGGGCCAGCAGCTCGTCGGCGCCGCGCGGCCCCCACTCGCCGGCCCGGTACGGCTCCGGAGTGGTGCCGGCCCAGGCCTGCTCCATCGGGTCGATCACCCGCCAGCTCTGCTCCACCTCGTCGGCGTGCGGGAACAGCGTGCTGTCGCCGATCAGCACGTCCAGCACCAGCCGCTCGTACGCCTCCGGGCTGGACTCGGTGAACGCCTCGCCGTACTGGAAGTCCATCGCGATGTCCCGCAGCTCCATCGCGGTGCCCGGCACCTTCGACCCGAACTTC